>CANPZH010000007.1 GCA_947589335.1 uncultured Clostridia bacterium
CGCCACCGCAACGACGACGCACAGCAGGTTAAAGACCGTGCAGATGTTGCCGATGAAGATGGCGGGATAGGACTTGCTGTACTTCTTATTGACGTCGTTGAAGAGGAACTGGCTGTTCCGCGTTGCGACCTGTTCGTCGGAGAGCCCCTCCTCGATCGGGGGAGAAAAGCGCTCTACGTCCGATTCCGCGGGGATCCCCTTCGCCTTGCGGAATTTCCGCATCAGCCGCTTGTGTTCCTTCTTCGCCGCAGGGTCTTCCGAGCCGTTGCGGTCGAGAATGCGCGTGAAAAAGGAGCGCGACCGCAGTGCGCTCTGGCTGACGGGCTTCTCGCTCTCCGGGCTCTTCTTGTCGGTTTCGTCGCTTTTCAAAATGTCACCCCTGTCTGTTTTTTCCGCTTTCTATTATACACGCCCGCGCGGGAAATGTCAATGCTTTTATTTTTTCTTCCCGACCGCGGACAAACCGTTGCTTTTCCGCGCCGAAAGATGTATAATAGAGAAGGAAATCTACATTGAGGTAACGGATATGATCGATATCGCCCTTCTCCGCAGCGACCCCGATTCGGTGCGGGAGAATCTCAGAAAAAAGTTTCAGGAAAAGAAGCTGCCCCTCGTCGACGAAGCGCTCGCCCTCGACGCGCAGAAGCGCGCCCTCCAGAACGAGGGAGACGCTCTCCGCGCCGCGCGCAACACCCTCTCCAAGCAGATCGGGCTGTTGATGCGCGAGAAAAAGACGGCGGAAGCGGAGGAGATCAAGGCGCAGGTGAACGCGAACGCCGCCCGTCTGGGCGAGGTCGAAAAGGAGGAGGCCGCCGCAAGCGAGAAGCTCAAGGAGATCATGATGCGGATCCCGAACATCATCTCTCCCGAGACGCCGATCGGCAAAGACGACTCCGAAAACGTCGAGCGCGAACGCTTTCTCGAGCCCGTGACGCCCGATTTCGAGATCCCTTATCACGTCGACATCCTCGAAAAGCTCGACGGGATCGACATCGACAGCGCAAGGAGCACGAGCGGGCAGGGGTTCTACTATCTCACGGGGGACGTCGCCCGTCTCCATTCCGCGATCCTGACCTATGCGCGCGACTTCATGATCGGCAAGGGATTCACCTACTGCATCCCCCCCTTCATGATCCGTTCCTCCGTCGTCACCGGCGTGATGAGTTTCGAGGAGATGGACGGCATGATGTACAAGATCGAGGGCGAAGACCTCTATCTCATCGGCACCTCCGAGCATTCGATGATCGGCAGGTTCATGAACACCACGATCGACGAGAGCAAACTCCCGCTCACGCTCACGAGCTATTCGCCCTGCTTCCGCAAGGAGAAGGGGGCCCACGGGATCGAGGAGAGGGGCATCTACCGCATCCACCAGTTCGAAAAGCAGGAGATGATCGTCATCTGCAAGCCCGAGGACAGCTGCGCATGGTATGAGAAGATGTGGAACTACACCGTGGAGCTGTTCGTCTCGATGAAGATCCCCGTCCGCACCCTCGAGTGCTGCTCGGGCGATCTTGCGGATCTGAAATACCGCAGCGTGGACGTCGAGGCATGGTCTCCCCGCCAGCAGAAGTATTTCGAAGTGGGCTCCTGTTCCAATCTGACGGACGCGCAGGCACGCCGTCTCGGCATCCGCTACAAGGGCGCAAACGGGAGCGCATATGCGCACACCCTCAACAATACCGTCGTCGCTCCCCCGAGGATGCTCATCGCCTTCCTCGAGAACCATCTGCGCGCCGACGGCAGCGTGGAGATCCCCGAAGTGTTGCAGCCCTATATGGGCGGCTTGAAGGAAATCAGCGTCAAGCACTGACCAGATGAAGTACGTTTTTTTCGATATTGAATGCGCATGCGTCTATAAAAACGTCGCGAAGATGTGCGCTTTCGGATATGTCGTGACGGATGAGAAGTTCTCCGTGCTCGCGCGCGAAGATATTCTCCTGAACCCGCGCGGCAAATTCCACCTCACGGGCAGGAAGGGGAGCGAAGGGCTCGTCCTTCCCTATGAGTACGAAGATTTCAAGAAATATCCGACCTTTCCCGCCGAATACGGGAGGATCAAGGCGCTGCTCGAGGACGGGGAGAGCGTCGTCTGCGGACATGCCACCATCAACGACGTCAACTATCTCAATCTCGAGACGAAGCGCTATAAGCTCCCGTCCTTCCGTTTCCGCTTCTACGACACCCAGTTCTTCTACATGAACGCGGAGGGAGAATTCTCCCGCCAGTTCGGGCTGCAGACGATCGCGGAAGAGCTCGGCGTGGAGTTCACGCCCCACCGCGCCGTGGACGACGCATACGCCACGATGCGGGTGTGCGAGCGTCTCTGTGCCAGGGAGGGGGAGAGCCTCACGGGGCTCGCGGAGAAATACCGCATCGCCGCGGGGAAGATCGGCGGATACAAGATCCAGCCGCTCAGCTCCTCCGGGCTGAAGAGCTATCTCGCCGAGAAGGAGGAGCAGCGCGAGGCGCACATCAAGGCGCACGAAGAGTTCTACCGCTACGTCAACAAACATATGCACAGGCGGAAAAAGGGCGGCTCTCTCGAGGGCAAGATCTTCTGCTTCTCTCGGGACGTCGAAGACGACATCGCCGTCTCCCGCAAGCTCGTGGAGGCGATCTTCAATTCCGGCGGGCAATATACCTCCCATCCCACGGAGTGCAACGTGTACATCGCGCGGGGAGAGGGGGGCGTGCGCTGCCAGAATGCCGTTACGGCGGGCGCGGCGTTTATCCCGCTCGAACAGCTCGAACTCGCTCTGGAGCAGATATGACCGAAGGTTTGCCCGAAAAATTCATCGCAAGAATGCAGGAAAGGCTGGGAAGCGACTTCCCCGCCTTTTTGTCATCGTATGCACTCCCGCCCGCAAAAGGGCTCCGCGTGAACACCCTCAAGCTCTCCGCCGTGGAATTCCGAAAGATCTCTCCCTTCCCGCTCGAACCCGTGCCGTGGGAGGAGAACGGGTTCTATTACACGGGGGAGAAGGCGGGCGGAGACCTCCTGCACTTTGCGGGGCTCTACTATCTGCAGGAGCCCTCGGCGATGAGCGCCGTGGCGGCGGCAAAGGGTTTTCCCGTGAGACGGGCGCTCGATCTCTGCGCGGCTCCCGGCGGGAAGACGACCCAGCTCGCCGCGGAGATGGGGGGAGAGGGGATCCTGATCGCGAACGAGATCGACGGCGCGCGGGCGAAGATCCTTTCGCAGAACGTCGAGCGCATGGGGATCCGCAACTGTGCCGTCGTAAGCGCCTCGCCCGACCGCCTTGCGCAGCTGTTTCCCTCCTATTTCGACCTGATCCTCGCGGACGCTCCCTGTTCGGGCGAGGGAATGTTCAAGAAGGAGCCGAATGCGATCCCCGAGTGGAGCGAGGAGAACGTGGCGCGGTGCGCCGCGCGGCAGCGGGAGATCCTTGACTGCGCCGCCGGGATGCTCTCCGCGGGCGGGATCCTGCTCTATTCGACCTGCACCTTCGCCGAGGAGGAGGACGAGGAGCAAATCGCCCGCTTTTTGGAACGGCACACGGAGTTTGCGCTCGAACGGGAGGAAAAACTCTATCCGCACAGGGTGCGCGGGGAGGGGCATTTCTGCGCCGTTCTCCGCAAGACGGAGGGCGACACGCAGCCGAAAAGGCATTTCCCCATCCGCCGCAGCCGCGCCGCAGAGGAGGCATACCGCGCCTTTGCCGAGGACTTTTTCAGGGAGCCGCCGAGGGGATCCGTCACGACGCTGGAGGACGGCAGAATGTATCTCGTGCCGGACGAGATGCCCGATTGCTCCTCCGTGCGCGTCTTGCGCCTCGGGGTCGAGCTCGGGGAGTTCGACGGCAAGCGGTTCAAGCCCGCGCATGCGCTTGCGATGGCGTTCGGGCGGGAAGCCGTGCGCAAGGCAAAGCTCTCCCGCGAGGAGGCGGAGCGGTATCTGCGCGGGGAGACGGTCTCCTGCGATCTTCCGGACGGCTGGTGCGCGGTCTGCGCGGGGGAGTTCCCGCTCGGGCTGGGGAAGACCGTTTCAGGGCAGATCAAAAACCACCTCCCCAAGGGCTTGCGAATGTACCGGAAGCCTTGAGTATAATCGGGATATTCTTACAAATGTGAGAAATTGCGGTTAAGTCATTCCGCCCCGCGTTTCTTTCATACGTCATACTGCCCCGCGCGCAGTTCTGATTCTCTAAGCGCGGCACGAGCGCCAACGGCGCGAAGTAGCGTAGTCGAAACATGGACCTTATTACAATGCGGTGGCCCCTTCAACGACGGCGCGGCGCGGCATAAAGCCGCGCCGCGCCTGTTCAGGGTGACGTAAAAAAGGCGGGGCAGTGTGACGTAAAGAACGGCATTCCGCCTTATTTTTAATACGTCATTCCGAGCGTAGCGTAGCGAAGTCGAGGAATCTCGTCCTCAGATTCCTCCTCCCTTCGGTCGTCGGAATGACGTGAAGAGGCGGTCATCGGAATGACGGGGAAAACCCCTTAAATCACCTCATTCAGAAGGGGGTAGGGGGTCGCGGGATTGGCGTCTGCGCATGCGGAGCCAGTTGATCAGAGCGTAGCCGTCGTTGAGCAGGAACACCGAAAAACAGACCGCCATGGCGATGTACGAGCGGTCCTCCGCGGCGGCGAGCGACCAGAGCACGATGAGCACGACGTCGTTCGCGGCGTAGGCGAGCGCGTGGTAGGGGCTCCGCCGCATGGCGAGCAGCACGGCCAGGCAGCTCGTGAGAACGGAAAAGGTGCTCCACCAGAGATTCCGGTTGTTCAGCGCGCGCAGAATGAAGAAAAATGCGACGCTCACAAGCACGGAGACGAAAAAGAGCAGCGCATGTTCGCGGAGGGAGGGCCTGGCGACGGTGACCTCCGTCTTTTTCCCGCGGTAGGGGTGTCTCAGCCAGGTAAAGATCGAGGCGATCGCGAGCGGGGCAGACATGCCGAGATAGGTGATCATCTCGCCGTAGTAGGAATAATAATAGGAAATGACGCCGTAGAAGACGGCGAACACCACGCTGAGCGCCTGTCCCCAGATGTTCCCCTTGGCGATGAGAATGAGGGTGCATGCGCCGATGAGGGATGCCGCCAGCTGAAGATAGTCGCTGTTCCCCGTGAGGACGAAGGAGAGGACGATCGCAAGGACGGAGAAGCCCCATATCGCGGCGTCGGCTGCGGTAAACGATTTGAAAAACTCCTTGATAGGGTTCATGGCCCTCCTCCCCGAAAGCTCTGCGGCGGACGCCGCACTTTCAGTATAGCCGATTCCCGGAAAAACAGCAAGAAAAAAACCGACGCAATGCGTCGGTTTTTTCGGTGATCGGATCGATCCCGGTCATTCGTCCTTGTTGCCGTCTTGAGGCGAGGTATTCTTCGGCTTCACGCGTTTGACTTTCTTCGTCTTGACCTTGGTGGTGTGTTTGCCGAACTTCTTCATGAGGCCTCTCACGATGAGGATGACGATGACGATCAAGAGGATGATCGCGAGGGAACCGGAGGAGATCAGCAGCCAGATGTTGCCGTCGTCCGTGGTGTCGTCCTCATCGGTATGGTCATCATCGGGCTCCTCTTCGTCGTTGGGATAGTCGGCGACGATCGTCACGTCGATCGGCGAATAGTCGAGGTAGAAGGAGTACTTGGGCATTCCGCCGTCCGTGCGGTCTTCATAGTAGAGGCTGACGAGCGATTCGCTGTAAGCGGACTGCACGTAATTCGTCCAGGGATTGCCGAGGCCGTCTTCGTCCGTCGTCTCGTCGTAGCGGAGATAGGTCACGGAGTCGTAGAAGGTGTAGGTGTAGTACTTCGCATATTCCTCGGGAAGCAGGTCGTCCTTGCCGAGGAAACCGTCGTCGCCGAGTTCGTAACCGTGCGCCGCGTTGTATTCCGCCTTCGCGTGCTCGACCGTCTCATTGAGATAGTTCGTGTAGTTGGAGGAGACGTCTTCGGAGATGAAGTTGGAGAAGAAGACGTAGCTTCCCGCGGGGTTCTTCTGAGATCCGTCGCGCGTGCCGCCCCAGACCTCGATGCGATAGTCCTTCGCCTCGGTGCCCGTGCGGATATAGAAGTTGACGGTGACCCACTCTTCCTCTTCGGTGCCCGTCACGACGATCTCCGTTCCCTTGAGCTTGGAAAGATCGGAGAAGTCATAGCGGAGGGGCAGGGTCGCGTCGGTGTGCAGATCGTTGACGGGGGTGCTGTATTTGTCGGTCTCCTCGTCGTAGTAGGCATAGAACGCGCCCTCATATGCGTAGAAGGCGATCGTGCCGTCCTTGGTCACGAGGTTGCCCTCGCCGTCCGTTCCGAAGTTGGAGAGGTTCGCGTAGTACGTCTCGCTCTCGCTGTCCGCCTTGCGGTAGAGCCCGTTACTCTGCAGGGTGTAGAGGATCTTGCCCTCGTCGTCGAAGTTGTCCGCGGAGGGATCCATATTGACGATGTTGCCGTCGTCGTCATACCAATAGGTATAGGCGGGAAGGTCGGGATAGATGAGCTGTCCGGATTTCTCCGCTGCGGAGACGTCGGTGAGGTAGATGTGCGCGGTCGCGCCGTTCGAGACCTTCACGCGCATGGAGATCCTGCGGTAGGAGCTTGCGGCGACGGAGGCCGTCTCGCCGAAGTAGCCGTATGACGTGGGATCGCCGCCTTCCGCGTTGACGATCACGAGGGGCTGGCGTTCGTCGCCGAACAGGTTGCGCCACCACTCGTCTGCGTTCTGATAGGAACCTGCCGCCTTGGAGAGGACGGCCTGCCAAGCCTCTGCGCTTTCGGAATAGGTTTTCTTATATTTCTCGTTGAGAAGGCCGGAGGCGATGTTCTCGGGACGGACGTTGGGAACGGAGACTTCGTTTTTCTGGACGTAGTCGCTCCCGCCGAGCACGCCGCGGTAGTTCGCGGGAAGGGCAGGTCCCTTCTCGAGGTCCTTTTCCTCCGTCGCGGAGACGGAGTCGAACGTCTTGGTCTCTTCCACTCTGCCGGTCAGGGAGACTTTCACCGCACGGTCGCCCGTGGAGGCATAGCCGTATTCCGTCTTGGTCAGAGGTTTGATCTCGAAGTTCGTGAATGCCGCATAGCCGTCGCCGTAGCTGTATTCGTTTGAGCCGACGATGGAGGAGGAAGTGGGGCCGTAGGTGAGCTCCAGATGGAATTCCTGGGGAGCGTCGGTGTCGTTCTCGACGAAGAAGAAGCACTGTACCCAACCCTTGTAGAGGTCGGACTTGGATTCGTCGTCGGGGTCGATGTCGACGGTGGAGATCTTCGTCGAGTCGAAGGGGCTGATCGCGGGGGTGTTATTGGGGTTGTTGCTGTCGACGATCTTCGCGCCCGCGCCCGTGAGCCCGCTCTGGATGGCGCTCGTCTTCACGAAGAAGGAGATGAGGATGCGGCTGTCGGGGTCGAGACGGAAGAGGCTGTTGTTCGCGCTCTCGGCTACGCCGAGCTTTGCGGTATATGCCGCGCCGCCCTCGGAGAGGAGCATGAGGATGGGGGTGTCGTCCTCGAAGGGGAACTTGTCTTTGATGTCCTTCTCATAGACGCTCTTCAGCGTCTCGTTGCCGGTTGCGGCAAGTTCCGCAAGCGTCGTCTGTCCGGTAAAGTCTTTCTCGCTCGCGCCGACGCCCTTGTCTGCGGAGGTGTAGGTGTTCTGGCCGTCTTTCTGGCCGGTGAGCCCGAATCCGGGTTCCTTCAGAAGGTCGCCGTCCGCCTCGAAGCCCGCATAGAGGTCGAGAGCGAAGGTGTTCATGTTTTTCGCGGAGAATTCATCGTAGTCGAATCTCTTGTCGTCGCCCTTGGAGTCGACGGTGCAGAAGCCGATCCCGTCTTTGGCGGCATTGTCTTCCCGGAGGACCGCCGTCTCGAATTCCTCGTTGGAGAGGATCTCGCATTCGACGTCGTCGAAGAAGGCATAGCCGTCGACGGCGTAATATTTATCGTCGGAAGAGCCCTGCCCGAGCCCGAGCACGATGCGGAAGGTGGTCGTCGCGAAGGTGCTCGCGCGCACATACACGGTGTACTGCTGCCACTTGCCGTTCGTGTGGATGTTGTAGATCTGCATCTGGTCGAGCGTGCTGCCGCCGACGGTGTTGGTCACGCCGATGTAGGCGCCGCCGCGCGCGGTGAGCTCCACGTCTTTATAGTGGGAGAGATCGTCCGTTCTCACCCATGCGGAGACCTTGGCGGAGGTACCCGCCGCGAGCGTGATCGTCGTCGACGAGGTGTAGTACTGCGCCGTCCCGCGGATGCCGTCGTCCGAGGTCTTGCTGTTGTGGATCATGAGGACGCTCGTGTTGTCCTCGTCGTCCGTCTTGGCGCCTTCATGCAGCTCGAACTCGTTGCCGGAGGAGAGGGTCTCCATCTCCTCGGCGAGCGTCTCCACATCTTCGAAGTCGATCGAATAGTTGTATTCCGCGAAGAGCTTCGCCTCGTCGGAATTGCTGTCGAGATCGTCGATCTGTTCGTCATAGAGATCGAGGAACTTGAGACGGTCGTAGGCGGAGACGTCGTCGTTTTCCCACTGTGCAACGGCGTCGGGAAGGATCTCGCTGAAGACGGGGACATTCTCTTCGTCGTAGAGGCGGGCGAAGAGGGCGTTGCCGCCCGTGCGGGTATAGTAAGCCCAGTCGGCGGTGTTGATGACGCCCGACTGCTTTTCGGAGGACGGAGAACCGGACGTGAACGACCAGCTGTCCGGCGAGCCGATGATGCGGAGGCGCTTCAGAGGTTTGCCGCTCTCTTCGTAGTCGATGAGCTTGTCCGAATAGAACTCGAAGTTGCCGTTCTTGATGGTCTGCTCATCGGTGGGAGAGACTTTGGAGGGTTCCTCCTCTTCCGTCTGCGGTTCCGTGCAGGCGGAGAAGAGCCCGAGAGAGAACGTTGCCGCCAGTCCGACCGAGAGAGCGGTCAGCGTCCGTCTTTTCCATTTTTTCGATTGATTCATTCTTGCCATAAAACACCCTTTGTTTTTTTTCGGAGCACGGGAACGCCCCGCGCCGTCATACTCGACAATATGCCTCTATTTTATCTCAAAAGGCTCCGAAAGACAAGCATTTCTGCGTAAAAAAGGGAATTTTTTTTTGAAATATCACATGCTGAAGGGAAAAAGGAGGGAGGAAGGCATATATGAAGGGAAAGAGAGCGGGGATCTTGCTTGCGGGCGGGGCGGCCGTCGGCGTCCTCAACGGGCTCTTGGGCGGCGGCGGGGGGATGCTCGCCGTGCCGCTGCTCGGCGCCGCGGGGCTTGAGACCCGCAGAGCGCATGCGACCGCGATCGCCGTCGTCCTGCCCGCATCCGCCGCGAGCGGGCTCGTCTATCTCCTCGGCGGGATGGCTCCTCCCGCCGTACTCCTCCCCGCAGCGCTCGGCGTTGCGCTCGGGGGATTCCTCGGAGCAAAGCTGCTCGGCGTCCTCCCCGTGCGCCTCGTCACGCTCATCTTCGCCCTCCTCATGGCGGCGGCGGGCGCGAGGATGCTCTTCTGATGGCGTTCTATCTGCTCTTTCTCGCGGGGCTTGCGGGCGGGGTGCTCGGCGGCATGGGCATGGGCGGCGGCACCCTGCTCATTCCCATCCTCACCCTCTTTTTGGGGGTGGAACAGGGCGTCGCGCAGGGCGTGAACCTCCTCTCCTTCCTGCCGATGTCCCTTGCCGCGCTCTCCGTGCACGCAAAGAGCGGGCTCCTCGGGCTGAAGGGGATCGCTCTGATGATTCTCCCCGCGCTCCTCTTTTCCGCGGGCGGAGCCGTCGCCGCGGCCTATCTTCCCGCCTCCGTCCTAAAGCGGGGATTCGGACTTCTGCTGATCCTCCTCTCCGCCCTCCCGCTGTCATCATTTTTTGCGCAAAATGCACAATTTCACAAAAAAATTTCTTGAAAAAACGAAAAATTTCAAAAAGGGTATAGACAAATCCCGAAGCGTGTGTTAAAATGTACCAGTAAAGTCAAGAATGGGCGGTATATAGGGTTTTTCCGCTCGGCGTGTCCGACGATAACGAAGAAAGGACTGGTTATATGGCAAAGATAGGGATTATCGATCTGGGTTCCAACTCCGCGCGGCTCGTGATCGTAAACTTATTCGCAGAGGGTTATTTCATGGTCGAAGACGAGCTCAAAGAGAGCGTCCGTCTCGGCCAGGATATGGACAGAGACGGCTTTCTGAAGCCCCAGCGCGTCGCAGAGACGATCAAAACGCTGAAGATGTTCCGCCGCCTGTGCGAGGCGTCGGGCGTCGAACGGATCATCGCGGTCGCGACCGCGGCGGTCCGCCGCGCCAAAAACCAGCGCTCCTTCCTCGATGAGATCCAGGCGACCTGCGGTCTCCGCATGGCGGTGCTCTCCGAAGAGGAGGAGGCGACGCTCGTCTACCGCGGGGTCATCAACTCCATGGACGTTCCCAAGGGGATCATTCTCGAGATCGGCGGCGGCAGCACGAAGATCGTCTATTACAACCGCCGCTGCATCCTGCATTTCACGACGCTGCCCTTCGGCGCGGTGACGCTCACCGACCTCTTCGCGGACGACGGCGTTCCGCCCGAGGAACAGACCGCGAAGATCGAGGAGTTCTTCACCGAGCAGTTCAAGAAGATCGACTGGCTCGCGGACGTCGAGCCCGACGTGCAGATGATCGGCGTCGGCGGCAGCTTCCGCAACCTCTACAAGATGAACCGCATGATACGCAAGTACCCCTTGAATATCGTGCATAATTATTCCTTTGCGGTGGAGGACTTCCGCTCCGTCTACGAGATGGTGCGGGTGCTCGACGTGGAGAAGCGCAAGCGCATCCGCGGACTCTCTCCCGCCCGTGCGGACATCATGCCCGCGGCGCTTGCGATCATCAAGGCATTCACCGATTATCTGAAGATCGACTCCTTCCAGATCAGCGGCTGCGGCCTGAGGGAGGGGATCATGTTCAACCAGGCAGTCCCCCTGACGGAGGAGCGGCCCCTCTCCGACGTGCTCGGCTATTCCCTGACGACGCTCGTGAAATACTACGGGTGCGACGAGAAGCATGTCGAGCATGTGGTGCATCTCGCGATCCAGCTCTTCAAGCAGCTCAGGGTGCTCCATAAGTTCCCGCGGATCTATCTCAAAGTGCTCAAAGTGGCGGCAAGCCTGCACGACTGCGGCCTGCGCGTCCGCTATTACAGCAACCAGAAGCACAGCCGCTATATCATTCTCAATTCGTCGATCTATGGGGTGACCCACCGTGAGATCGTCCTTGCGGCGTTCGTCGCGGGGTGCCACCGGAAGGAGGACCTTCTCCCCGCCGACTGGCAGCGCTACAAAGATATCGTGACCGACGAGGACCTCGACATCGTGCGCAAGCTCGGGGTGCTGCTCCGCATCGCGGAGAGCCTCGACCGCAGCGGGCTGGGCATGGTGACCGGCGTCAACTGCGACGTGCTCGGCGATTCCGTCATCATGAAGACGGAGCTCGCGGGGGACGCGACGCTCGAGATCGCGCAGGCGATGAAGGCGAACACGGAGTTCAAGCGCACGTTCAAAAAGAATCTCGAGATCCTCTGAGGCGGTCTGATTTTATAAATTTATGCAACTGATTTTAGCGAGTAATTCTCCGCGGCGGCGGGAGCTGCTCTCCGAGTGGAAGATCCCCTTCCTCGCGGTGCCTTCGCGGTTCGAAGAGAAGGGCGAAGGGCTCTCCGCCGAGGAGACCGTCTCCGCGTTCGCGGAGGGGAAGGCGCGGGAGGTCTTTTCCCGCTATCCCGGAGCGTTCGTCCTCGGCGCGGACACCGTCGTCGCATTCGAAGGAGAGATCCTCGGCAAACCCGCTGACGCGGAGGACGCGAAGTCCATGCTGCGGCGGCTGAGCGGGAAGACGCACACCGTCTATTCGGGCGTCTGCCTGATCGGGAAGGACTTTTTCCGCAAGGGGATCGCGCGGACGGACGTCACCTTTTACAATCTGCCCGTCGAGATGATCGAAGAGTACGTCGCGGGCGGGAAGCCGCTCGACAAAGCGGGCGCATACGGGATCCAGGACGGATATCCGATCGTCCGCTCTTACCAAGGAAGTTATACGAACGTTGTCGGTCTCCCGGAGGAGCTGGTGCGTGCGTTTTTGAAGGAAGGAAACATATGTTGAAACTTGCGATTGATTTCGGCACATCTGTCACCAAAATTTACAAGCTCGGGAGCGGGATCGTGCTCGCCGAGGCGACTTGCGTCACGGTGCAGAAAGACACGGGCGAGATCCGTGCATACGGGAACGACGCGAAGCGTCTGCTCGGGAAGACTGCCGACCAGACGGACGTCTGCTTCCCCGTCTATGAAGGGGAGATCGTCTCCGAACGGCTCGCGGGCGAGCTGCTCGGCTATTTTCTGAAGAAGGTCGTGCGGGGCGCGATGTCCGTCGAGGCGCTCTTCTGCGTGCCCTGCGGGTTCAAGACGGAGGCGCGCGAGAAGGTCTACCGGGTGGCGAAGGCGGCGGGCGTATCCCGCGTGAATTTCGCCGAGACGCCCTTCCTCGCCGCGCTCGGGCAGGATGTGCCCCTGAGCGAATCCAACCCCGTGTTCGCGATCGACATCGGCGCGGGCGTGACATCCGTCGCGACCTTCTCCCTCGACGGCATCATCGCGGGGATCTCGATGAACGTCGGCGGGAACAACATGGACATCCATATCATCGACCATATCGCCGATAAGTTCAATCTGAAGATCGGCTCGCTCACGAGCGAGAAACTCAAGAACACGGTCGGGAGCCTGATCGAAGACGACAACCAGAGCACGATCATCAACGGGCGGGACATCACGACCGGCAAGCCGCGCTCCGTTTCCGTCTCGTCACAGGACATCGAATTCCCCGTCCGCATCTATATCGACAAGATCCTCGAGTATGCGGAGCTCATTCTGCAGAAGCTCCCCGCGGAGGTCTCGGCGGCGGTCGGAAAGAACGGCGTCTATCTCTCGGGCGGGGTCGCGAATCTGGCGGGGCTTGCGGAGTACGTCTCCGACAAGCTGCAGATGGAGGCCCATCTCTCGGGCGATCCCCAGATGGCGGTCGTCCTCGGCGGCGGAAGAGCGGTCGGGAACGGCGCGCTGCTGCACAGGATCAGGCTGGAGTGACCGATGAAGAGGGCACGGATCCTGCTTGCCGCGTTTGCGGCGCTGATGTTGGGGCTGTTTTCCGCCTGCGCGTCCGGAGAGGGGAGCCTTCCCGGGCGGGAGGGGAAGTATGGGCTGAGCTCCTACTATTTCCTCGGCGAGCGTTATGAGACGGGCGGAAAGCTGAAGGAGGAAGACGTTCTCCTCGTCCTCAAAGAGGACGGCGGAATGACCTTTTCGAGCAAAGCCGCCTATCTCGGGTTCACGCTCGAGGGCACATGGACGTCTTCGGAGGAGGGGGCCGAGCTCAGCTGCCCCGAACTTTCCGCGCCCCTTTCCGCGGTCTTCGACGGAGATACGGTCACGGTGGAGTACGAAGGCGCGATTTTTACCCTGAAAAAGGTGCGGGAATCGGTTGACAAACCGCAGGTCTACGCGTAAAATAGAGAAAAAGGCAAGGAAGCGGAAGAGACGCTGCCCACAGCTTTCTTCACAGAGAGGAGGATCCGCGGCTGAAAGGTCCTCCGTGGAAAGGGGCGCGGTATTCCCCCGCGAGCCGCTTCGCCGAAACGAACTTTAAGCGAAGCCGTATCCCGCGTTAAGGGTCAATGAGGCGCGCATATGCGCGTGAACACAGGTGGTACCGCGATTCATTCGCCCTGTCGGTCTTTTCCCGGCAGGGCGGTTTTTATCGACAGAAACAAAAGGAGCGGATATGGAAGATACCGAATTGATTGTACAAGAGGCGACCGAAGAGGCGGAACGGGCGGAGGACAGCCGCGCTCTCTACGAGGTCAAGATGAAGTTTCTCGGGCGCGCGGGCAAGGTGACGGCGCTGCTCAAGAGCATGCGGGAGATCGCGGCGGAGGCGCGGCCCGCCTTCGGCAAGAAGGTGAACGCCCTCCGGGAGGCGCTGGAGGAGAAGTTCGCAGCGCTCGAGGAAAAGCTCCGCAAGGAGGAGCTCGAACGCAAACTCGCGGGAGAGGAGGTCGACGTCACCATGCCGGGCAGAAGACACCGGGAGGGGGCGCTCCATCCCGTCACGCGGGTGAAGAACCGGCTCATCGACCTGTTCTCGGGCATGGGATTCGAGGTCTTCGAGGGCCCCGAGATCGAGAGCGAGTACTACAACTTCACCGCGCTCAACACCCCGGCGGATCATCCCGCGCGGGACATGCAGGACACCTTCTATCTCACGGACCGCATCCTTCTGCGCACGCAGACGAGCGCGGGGCAGATCCGCGTGATGGAGAAAAAGAAGCCGCCCATCAAGATCCTCTCGCCCGGGCGGGTCTTCCGCTCGGACGACGACGCGACCCATTCGCCCATGTTCCACCAGATGGAGGGGCTCGTCGTGGACAGGGGGATCACCCTCTGCGATCTTCAGGGCATGCTCGATGAATTCGCGAGGACGATGTTCTCCGCGTCGAGCAAGACGCGGCTGCGCCCGAGCTATTTCCCCTTCACGGAGCCGTCCGTCGAGGTGGACGTGAGCTGCGCCGCCTGCGGCGGCAAGGGATGCCCGCTCTGCAAGGGCACGGGCTGGATCGAGGTCCTCGGCGCGGGAATGGTCAACCGCCGCGTGCTCGAAAACTGCGGCGTCGATCCCGACGAATATTCGGGCTTTGCCTTCGGCATGGGCATCGAGCGCATCGCCATGCTCAAATACGGCATCAACAACATCAAGCTGCTCACCGAAAACGACGTGCGTTTTCTCGAACAGTTCAAGGATTGAGGAGAGACATCATGTTATTACCTTACAGCTGGTTAAAAGAATATGTCGGCGTCGATCTTCCCGCGGAGGAGCTCAAAGACAAGCTCTTCTCCTGCGGCTTCGAAGTGGAGGAGCTCACCTACCTCGGCAAGGACGTAACGGGGGTCTTTACGGGGAAGATCGTGACGTGCGAAAAACATCCCGATGCGGACAGGCTCACCGTCTGCACGCTCGACTGCGGCGGGAAGGGGACGAAGCAGATCGTCACCGCCGCGACGAACGTCTTTGAGGGCGCGGTCGTGCCCTGCGCGCTCGACGGGGCGACCGTCAGACACGAGGGCGGCGTGCAGAAGATCAAGGCGGGCAAGCTCCGCGGCGTCCTCTCCGAGGGCATGTTCTGCTCGGGCGAGGAGCTCGGCATCACCGATGATTTTTACGAGGGCGCCGAAATCAACGGCATTCTCATTCTCGACGGGGATACCCCCATCGGCGCGGATATCCGCCCGATCGTCGGCATCGACGACTGGATCTTCGACATCGCGGTGACGGCGAACCGTCCCGACTGCCAGAGCGTCTACGGGCTTGCGCGCGAGGTCGCCGCCGTCTGCAAATTGCCCCTCAAGGCGCCTGAAACTTCATACGGGTGCGCAAAGACGGACGTCAAGATCTCTGTTGAGGTCGAGGAGCCCAAGCTCTGCCCGCGCTACATGGGGCACTTCGTCAAGGACGTGAAGATCGGGAAGAGCCCCCGCCTCCTGCGCCGCCGTCTCGCGCTCATGGGGCTGCGCTCGGTGAACAACATCGTGGACATCACGAACTATGTGCTGCTCGAAATGGGTCAGCCCATGCACGCGTTCGACAGGAGATTTCTGAAGGGGGACAGGATCGTCGTCCGCTGCGCCGGGGAGGGAGAGAAGATCACGACTCTCGACGAGAAGGAATTCACCCTTCAACCCGGGAATCTTCTCATCTGCGACGGCGAGCGTCCGGTCGCCCTCGCGGGGATCATGGGAGGGCTCAACAGCGAGATCAAAGACGACACGTGTGAAGTTTTCTTCGAGGCGGCGAGCTTCGCGCGCGACAGCGTGCGGAAGACCTCGAGGAGCCTCGGACAGCGCAGCGATTCCTCCGCGCGCTTCGAGAAGGGGGTCGCCCCGCTCTATTCGCCCGCGGCCGGCATGGCGCGCGCGCTTCATCTCGTGGAGGAGCTCGGCTGCGGAACGCCCGCAGGTTGCGGCGCGGACGTGCTCGGCATCCCCGCGGAGAAGAAGGTCATCCGCACTTCCTACGCCGCCATCGACGGGGTGCTCGGCATCCATGTCCCCAAGGAGGAGGTCAACGCCATTTTGGAGAGGCTCTCCTTTGAGATCGACGACAGGGGCGAGGAATTTTCCGCCGTCGTTCCCCTCTGGCGGGACGATATCGACGGCTTCCCCGACCTTGCGGAGGAAGTGATCAGAATGTACGGCTACGGGCACATTACGCCCACTTTCCTCGAACATGCGTCCGTCACCCACGGCGGGAGGACTGCCGCGCAGGAGCAGGAGCTCAAGGCAAAGCGCACGCTGCAGCACGAGGGTTTCTCGGAGGCGTGCAACTACTCCTTCTGTTCCCCCAAGGACTTCGACCTTCTCCGTCTGCCCGAAGACGCACCCGAGCGGAGGGCGATCAGGATCAGGAATCCCATCGGCGAAGATCTGTCCGTCATGCGCACCTTCCTCGCGCCCGGCATGCTGCAGAACATCGTGCGCAACGTCCGCCGCGGGAACGGCGAGGGCAGGCTCTTCGAGCTCGCAAATGTGTATCTGAGCGACGAGCTGCCTCTCAGCGAACTGCCCGAGGAGCGCAAGACGATCGTCCTGGGGCTCTGGGGAGAGGGGGACCTGTTCGACGTAAAGGGCGCGATCGAGGCGATCGCGGAGGCGTTCGACCTGAAACTCACCTTTGAGAAGGGGGAGCGGCCCTATCTCCATCCCGGCGTCACGGCGTTCGTGAAGATGGGGGAGCGCTATGTCGGCTATCTCGGCGAGCTGCACCCCGGGATCGCGGAGGAGCTTGCGCTCGAGAAGAAGGTCTATCTCGCCGAGCTCGACTATCAGGCGGTCTCGAAGAAGTTCGCGCCGGACATCTCCTACCGCGGCCTGCCCAAGTTCGAGAGCGTCCGCCGCGACCTTGCGGTCGTCGTTGAAGAGAAGGTGACCTGCGCCGAGGCGGAGACGTGCATCCTCAGGGCATGCAAGGCGGTGAAGCGCGCAGAGCTCTTCGACGTCTACCGCGATAAGCGCATCGGCGCGGAGAAAAAGAGCATGGCGTTCCGTCTCACCTTCGAGGCGGACGAGAGGGCGGAAAAACCCCTTTCGCCCGAGACGGTGGACGGATATTTCAACAAGATCGTCGACCGCCTCAAAAAGGAGCTGGGCGCCGAACTCCGCTGAGGACAAAGACCGCGGTCATAAAAGAAGCGCCGCCCGTCTGCTCTTGCAGACGGGCGGCGCCGCTTCTGTTTTTCGGGACAGATCAGCCTGCGGGCGCGAGTTTCTTTTTCTTTTTGAGCTGGGTCTCGAGCTCCGTGCAGGCCTCCTCGAGCTCGACGGGCGTCTCCGAGACGTCCACGCCGTCGAGGATATCCTGCAATTTATATTCTTTGGTGAGATATTTGATCGTCTGATATCCGATGACGGTCGTCAACGTGGCGTTGACGAGCCCCTGCACGGAGGAGTCGACGAGGGAGGCGATCGCGGAGCCGAGGATGGGAATATCCCGCACCGCATCGCCCATCGTGCGCGCAACGGTGTTGCCGATGTTCAGATTGCCGAGCCCGTAGGCGGTCAGAGAGTTCTGGATCACCCGCCCGAAGATCTTCATGAGCTTTGCGTCCGAGGGGCGGAAGCCGTAGAGGAAGATGAGGTCCTTGATGAGCTGGATATTGACGACGACGATCAGCGCCGCGTCGATCTTCGCCGACTGGGAGACGAGGGAATAGGTCGCGGATTTCAGCGAGCTCTTGAAGATAAGGTCCTTTGCCGACTTCTTCACCGACCCCGAGTATAGCTCCGTGAGCGTCTTTTTCACGCCCTCTTCGTCCCCCGTCTTGGAGGCGATCGCGAGCCGTCCGACGACTTCGGAGTCGTACCAGCCGACCCCCTCGACGCGCGCCGTGAGGTCGATGATCTTCTCCGCGATGTCGTGGCGGAGCTTGCGGTTGTGTCTCTGCGCCTCGCGGGCAGTGAACCCGTTGACGTTCGTCACGAAATAATCGGACTTCAAGATCTTGCAGAGGGGAACGATGAAGATGCAGATGTAGAGGATGAGGCATGCAGCCCCCGTCGCATAGCCCGCATAGGGGTGGATCTCATACACCCTGAGGGCGACGAGCGCGAGCATGAGGAAGAGGAACACGCCGATGATCGCCGCAAAGAGGCGCATGAAAAACTTTGCGCTGCGCACGTTCTGCCGCTTGACGTATTTCTGTTCATACTCATAGATGGTCATTTTGCCGCTTGCGGGCTTTTGTTCGGCCTTTTCGCCGGGCACGAGCTGCAGGCTCTTTTCCGCTTTTTCTTGTTTTGCCATAACGGGGTCTCCTTTTGGGATCGCTTTAAGCATACAACAAATTCGCCGATTTGTAAAGTCATTTCCGGAAAAATGATGCGCGGCAAAAACTGCCGCACGGGATTTCCGCAAAAACAGACCCGCCCCCGAAGGCACAGCCTTCGGGGGCGGGAGATCGCGGTTCTTGTTAAGCCTGTTTGGTGATGCTCTGGAGCACCGAGTCGGGCGCCTGTTCATAGCGCGCGAACTCCTGCGAGAATCTGCCTCTGCCCTGCGTCATGGAGCGCAACGAGGTCGCATAGGTCAGGATCTCGCCCTCGGGCGCCTCTGCGGTGATGACCTGCAGGCCGTCGACGGTGTCCATGCCGATGATGCGTCCGCGGCGCTTGTTGAGATCGCCCATGATGTCGCCGACGTACTGTTCGGGCACGACGATCTTCA
This sequence comes from uncultured Clostridia bacterium, assembly GCA_947589335.1. Taxonomy (GTDB): domain Bacteria; phylum Bacillota; class Clostridia; order Christensenellales; family Borkfalkiaceae; genus Gallimonas. The sequence goes on from CANPZH010000007.1 coordinate 18,731, forward strand.
TCGAGCAGACGGGCTCGAGGATGACGGGCCGCGCACGGCGGATACCGTCTTCATAGGCGAGCTTTGCCGCCGAGACGAACGCGACTTCCTTACTGTCGACGGGGTGATATTTGCCGTCGAAGAGGGTCGCCTTCAGGTTGACCATCGGATAGCCCGCGAGCACGCCCTTCTGGATCGCCTCGCGCAGACCCTTTTCGACCGCGGGGATGAACTGCTTGGGCACCGTGCCGCCGACGACCGCGTCGACGAATTCGAACACGCCGTCCGCCGCGCCCGGTTCGAAGCGGATGTTGACGACGCCGAACTGTCCCGCGCCGCCCGACTGCTTCTTGTGCTTGCCCTCGGCTTCCGCCTTGCCCGTCACGGTCTCGCGGTAGGCGACGGTGGGGGTGGTGAATTCGGCGTCTGCGCCGAACTTGGACTTGAGCTTGCGCTTGATGATCTCGAGCTGGATCTCGCCCTGGCCGCATGCGAGCGTCTCGCCCGTCTCGGGGTTCTTGACGACTTTGAAGCTCTTGTCTTCTTCGGTGAGACGGTGGAGGCCGCCGAACACCTTATCTTCGGTGCCGCGCACGGTGGCCGAGACGGCCATGGAGAGCACGGGTTCGGGGAATTCGATGTCTTCGAACTGCACGGGGGCGTTGGGATCGCACAGCGTGTCGCCCGTGCCCGTGTTGGCGAGCTTCGCGACGGCGCCGAGGTCTCCCGCGCAGAGCGAAGTCACGGGGTCGAGCTTCTTGCCGCGGACGACGTAGAGGGAGTTGATGCGCTCCGTCGTGCCCGTGTTGGGATTGTAGGCGTCTGCGCCCGTCCTGAGGACGCCGCGGTTGACGCGCAGATAGTTGAGCTTGCCGACGAAGTTATCGACGGCCGTCTTGAAGACCTGCGCCGCGAGGGGGGCGTTTTCGTCGCACGCGACGGTGGTTTTTTCGTTTGTCTTGAGGTCGGTCGCAGACATGCCTGCCCTCTCCGCTGCCTGCGGGAGGTATTCGACGATCTCGTTCATGAGGTTGATGACGCCCTTGTTGAGGAGCGCGCTGCCCGCGAGCACGGGGATGACGCTGATGCTCTGGATGCCCTTGCGGAGGCCCGAGACGGTATCTTCGGGGGAGAGGGATCCTTCCTCGAAATACTTCTCGAGAAGCTCCTCGTCGTTCTCCGCGGCGGATTCCTGCAAGACGCCCTGCATCTCGGAAAGCTCCTCGGAATAGGCGGCTGGCACGGCCGCTTCCTCGGGACCCTTGGCGCCGAAGAGGTAGGCCTTTCCGTCGATGACGTTGATGTAGCCCGTCATCTTGTTGCCCTCCATGATGGGGATCTGGATGGGCGCGATCTTGCCCTTGTATTGTTCTTGAAGGGCGCGCACGGTGCCGCGGTAATCGGCGTTTTCCTTATCCATGCCGTTGATGAAGATGACGGCGGGCTTCTTTTCCTTCAGGCAGAAGCCGATGGCCTTTTCCGCGCCTACGGTGACGGAGCCGCCCGCTCCCGCGACGATGAGGGCCGCGCCTGCCGCCCGCATGGCAGAGCAGAACTCGCCTTCGAAGTCGTAGAATCCGGGGACGTCGATGAGATTGATCTTCACGTCGTTCCAGTTGAAGTAGGCGAGGGAGAGCGAGATGGAAGTCTTTCTTGCGATCTCCTGTTCGTCGAAGTCGGAAACCGTCGTGCCGTTTTCGATCTTGCCCATGCGCTCGATGGCGCCTGCATTGTAGAGCATGGCCTCTACGAGGGTGGTCTTGCCCTCGCCGCTGTGGCCGACGACCGCCACGTTACGGATATTCTGTGCGGAAAGATTCATAAGTTACCTCTTATCATTATCGAATGCGGTCTCCGAAGGCCGCTCATATCCATTATACATAAAATCGCGCAAAAATCAAGAGGGAAAGGAAAAAAACTTGCAAATTTTGCGGAGAAAGTTCA
>CANPZH010000008.1 GCA_947589335.1 uncultured Clostridia bacterium
ATCCCGCCCGCATCGAAGAGACGGTGGAGAAGGTCACGAAGGAGCTCAACCAGGAGATCAAGCGGGCAGGCGAAGAGGCCATGTTCGCGACGGAGGTCTACAACCTGCATGCCGAGCTCGTCAAGCTCATCGGGCGGCTCAAGTTCCGCACGAGCTACGGGCAGAACGTCTACCGCCACTCCATCGAGGTCTCGCAGCTCGCGGGGCTGATGGCGCAGGAGCTCGGGCTCGACGTGAAATTCGCCAAGCGCGCGGGGCTTCTGCATGATATCGGCAAGGCGGTCGACCATGAGCAGGAGGGCACCCATATCCAGATCGGTGCGGATCTTGCGAAGAAATACGGCGAGAATGCGATGATCGTCAACGCGATCATGGCGCACCACGGCGACGTGGAACCCAAGACGATCGAGGCCATCCTCGTGCAGGCGGCGGACGGGATCTCCGGCGCACGCCCCGGCGCGAGGAGGGAGACTGGCGCAGGGTACGTCAAACGTCTCGAAAAGCTCGAGGCGATCGCGTCCGAATTCCATGGCGTCGAGAAGAGCTATGCGATCCAGGCGGGCAGAGAGGTGCGCGTCATCGTCAAGCCCGAAGTGATCGACGACGCACAGGCGCTCTTCCTCGCCAAGGACATCGCGAAGAAGATTGAGAGCGAGCTCGAATATCCCGGGCAGATCAAGGTCAACGTCATCCGCGAATTCCGCAGCGTGGAATACGCGAAGTAAATTTTTGAAAAAAGCAGGGCGGCGCGTGCAGATCGCACGCGCCGCCCTTTTCGGTTGCGGACCGAAAGGGGCGGATCCGCACAGCGGCGGGAAGGGGCGGCATACACTGGTAGTGCGGCATATGCCGCGGAATTTTACGACAGAGGTCTTACTATGTGCAATTCTTGTAATTCATGCGGAGGCTGCGGCTGCAACACTTCATGCGGGAACGATATGCTCCTCAACGGACTGAAAAATCTGTTCGCGCCCCTCGGCGGGTGTCCCTGCAACCGCAGCTGTCCCTGCCGCGGAGGAAACCCCGTCGCCGCGATCGCTTTGATGAACACGGGCTGCGGCTGCAACTCGGGCAACACCGGCAACACGGGCTGCGGCTGCAACTCGGGCAATACCGGCAACACGGGCGACGCCTACTACATCCGCCAGTATGCGCTCTGCGGATGCGGGGGCTGAGCGAAACCAAGGCGCTTCCGCGTGTTCCCTTTCCGAAAAAAAGCCTGCGAAAAGTCAAGTAAATTCTTAAAAAATTTTTCGGGAAAGGCAAAAAAATTTTTGAGATGATAAAATACCAGTCGAAAAAACTTTTTCGGCTGGTATTTTACAGGGTTCGGATAGGAGAAGGACGGCAAAAGTCGCTTCACGCGGCGTTTCAGAGCACAGCAAAACAGCCGCCCCACGGCAGCTTGCCTCTGTTTTCGGCGAAGTGAACTCAGACGGCCAATGCCGCCAGCTGCTCGCGGAACTTTTCGGCGCTCGTCGCGTAGCCGAAGATCTCGCGGGGATACGCATTCACCCAGTCCTCAACCGCTTGGACCTGAGCTTCACTCACCGTCGAAAGGTCCGTCCCCTTCGGGATCAGACGGCGGATCTCCCGGTTCATACGCTCATTGCTCCCGCGCTCGCAGGAGGAATACGGGTGACAGTAATACACGCTCGTCCGCTTGCCGCCGTAGATCGACTTCTCCAGCGCGGCGAAGTCGGAAAACTCCGAGCCGTTGTCCACCGTTATGCTCTTGAAGAGCTTACGGAAATTCTTGCCGTAACGCCGTTCGAGCTTATTCAAATAACTTGCGACCGTCGCCGCCTTATGGTTCGGCATTTTGAAAATGATCTCATAGCGCGTGAGACGTTCCGTAAAGGCAAGGATCGTATCCTTTGAATGCTTCTTGCCGAGGACGCAGTCCATTTCCCAGTGTCCGAAGGTGTTACGTTCGGCGATCTCCGAAGGACGCCTTTCAATGCTCGTTCCCTTCGGAGGCTGCTTGACGGTCGCATGCTGATAATGCCGTGCTTTCAGTTTTACGTCCTTCATCGTGATCCGCGTGAAGATATATCCGGAGCGGATATAGCGATAGAGCGTCGTCTTACTGATCGAAGTCCTGAACTTCCCGCTCCGCTTGACCGCGCCCAATGCCGCGCAGGGAGACAACTTATCCTCTATGACGCGCCGCTCGATCTCCCGGACGAAGGCAAAATCGTTCCCGATCTTGAGCGGAGCGCCGTGGGAAGACTGGTTGAACCGGTAGCGATACTCCGCCATGTCCGCGCTGTACACGGTCACGGTCTTATAGCCCTTGAAGTCGCCATAGGCGTCATATAGCTTTTGCCGCTGTTCGCAAATTCCCCGCTTGATCTCGTTATAGACCGTCGCGAGACACACGCCCAACTGTTCCGCGATCTTTTTCTTATGGAGCCCCGCCTTCAGGAGCGTCTCCAGCTACCGACGCTGCGTCAGAGTCAGATCCTTCGTTCCTTTCCGTTTCATATCCGTCACCGTCCTTTCTAAGTTTAATCGATTTCCCTCTGATTTTCAAACAAATTCACCCCCGAAAATGGCGTGGGGCTGTTATGCGACACCTTGACACTATACGAGCGCGCGCCTGCGGCGCGCGGTGTCAAGGTGTCGCATTTCACCGCCCGGCAGACCGCTTTCGCCGCACAAAAAAGGCGGCTTTCGCGCTAAACCGCTTGCGAAAAGCCGCCTTATTTTTTATTGTGCGGGTGCTGAAAGCAAGGGAAAGCGTTTCTATGCCGTAGGTTTTCCATATGCAGACAAACGCAAAAAACGCCTCATGGAAGCCATAGGCGCAGACCGCTTTCGTATTGCTTTGTTATGCCGGTCTTATGCAGCCGGCAATGCCCGATCCTTCAGATCGAAGAACGACATCTGCCGCTTCTTATAGTGCATAACGTCACGCTCCCAAGTGATCACATTGTCCCACAAAATATACTTCGTCCCGTAACGCTGCATTTCAGTGATAATGTCCTCGTCTTCGACCTCGCGATAGATCACCGTGGGGATCCCACGGCTGTAAACAATACGTTCGCCCGTCTTGTCGATGTACTTCAAAATATACTTGAGCGTCTGTCCCTGCCTCAGCTCCATTTCGTTCAGCTCCTCAAAATCGTTCCTTCCGAACCGTTTCATAAAAAAGTCGTTTTCGTGCCTTGTCTGCATTTTGCTCTGTGCCGTACTGTAATCCGTCTTTTCCTCGATCTTCCCGATCATCTCACCCTCGGGGATAAAAAAGACCCCGTGGAAGTGCAGGCGGCCCGTCTCCGGCGCACGTTCGAAGACGCCCATATACCGCCAGCCGCGCCGCGTATGCAGGTGGGAAAGACATACCCGCAGCCGCTTCCGGAAGGTCTCCTCGCTCTGCTTCTCATCGTCGTAGGTGAACGTGACAAAATAGTTCCACTTGTTCAGATACCCCTTGCGGCGGAACCGCCTCTTTCTCACATAGAGATTGTGCCGGACCCGCCCGAGCCTGTCTTCGATATAGCCGTCTAAGTCCGGGTGATCCGGAAACTGCGCCTCGAGCCCCGACTTGAAAAACGCCCTGAGCGCCTCGCCGCGCAGATCGCCCTGCATGGCATTCTGATACAGCTTGTCGAACAGAAGATCGATCTCGTCCCGCGCGGCGCTGTGCGGAACCGGCCTCACATAGGACCGGCAATAGCGCGTTGCGATGTAATGCCCGCCGTCATTGTAGATCTTATACATCTTCGGCGGTTCCTCGAAAAAGGGGAACGGGCAGCCGTCCCCGTAGCCCTCAAATACCTGTACTCCGTTCATCGTCTACTCCTCCTTTTGATTCCTTCGGGCCGGCATGCAGAGACGCCGGTCCCGCATTGCCTACTTGCCCTGGCGGGATTTCCGTTCGATCGCCGAATCCCGCATGCCGCACAGGAACCCGATCGCACACTCCCTGGATCCGCCCTTGCCGTCCCTGGCTTCGGCCTTATATCCATCGATCTGCTCCGAGAGCCGCTTCCGCTCCGCACGGTCCACCTTCGGGTACCTCCGGTACGTCTGCACACCCCACAGATACCCCCAAGAGAACGGCGTCTTTTTCTGATTCTCTCTCAGCTTCTTCACCCTTTCATCGACTGTTTGCATTTTACCCTCCGAAAATTGCTTGACTTTCCGTTCTGAGCCTCTTATAATAGTTCACGGTTGACGTTCCTTTACGAGGGGTGTGTAAACGGCAAAGCCACCTTAAAAAATGCTCGACCATTAAGAACGGCGTGTTGTCGGAGAATTCCGTAAACCTTGCCAATGGCTCTCATTGAGGGCCATTCTTTTTTTTCGCAAAATCAAGGAATTTCCGGTATTGCTCCTCAGCAGTGCTTAATCCACTCAACTCATCAAGAATCGACTGTTTTTCCTCCTCGGTAAACTGCAAATCGTTCATCTGCTTTTGCAAAGCATGATAATCAATACCCTTTTCACCTTCTTGCGTCTTAACTGATACGATCAACCGCCGCTCGAGATAGCTTTCCCGCGAATTACCATTCTCATCAAGATCTTTGCTGTTTAGATTGCGAACTCGAATATTATTCCGCTTTCCATGCTTCGGGCTATGTGTCACTTCGACCAACATAACATTCTCGTTCTCTTCATCAACGACAAGTCCGCCGTGCACATCTCCGTCACGCTTCCCATTCAGAACCACATTCGAAACACGAAAAATATTCCAGCGGCGACCGCCATTCCTTAACGGCAGCTTGAACGTTTTCTCTGCCGAAACATCCTTTTTCTGTGCCGCAGCGATCGCTTTTTTACGTCGGATAATATGTATCTGCTGAGGCGTAAAACGCCTTCTCTTTTTCTCCATAAATCTCCTTTCCTGAATTTTCTTGTGTTTTAACAAAAATACAGCTCCCGCACCGTCTTTCCGTCCTTACGCGGGACATAGTCCATAAAGTCGCAGGATCGATACAGAAAACGGTTGTTACACCACCTCTGCAAGTCCTTCAATACCCTCGGCGCGGTCTGCTTCCGATAGATCCTCACGTCGGGACAGAAGCCCGCTTCCCGTATGGCATTCACCCTGTAAAGGTCCTGCTCGATCGTCGTGTCGAAGTTCGTGAGCATATAAACGACCTGCTCATTGTCCCGCCCGCCGACGATCTCCTTATAGGTTCGCAGTCCTCGGAGGATCGCCACTTCGTTCTTCATAAAGTCAAAGGCGAAGTGTACTATTTTCGTCTTGACTTGTTTGAGAAGGCGGGCGACTTCTTCCGTGATAAACCGTGCGTCAAGCCCCTGTGAGAAGTCCACCAATGCGTCGCTGTCTATCAGCTGCCCAAGAAGCTCCTCGCGGTCGGGGCAGGCAAGCAGATTTGCGTCCATGAGGACGATGTTCTTCTGCCCTCGCCAAAACTCGGAAAGGTTCGCAACCTTGCGGCTCGCTCTGCCTTCCTTCTTGCTCACGATACAAAACGCACAATCATTCGGACAACCCCGCGTCAGAAAACCGTAGGCGGTGTCTTTCGTGAATTCGGGATAGAGTGAGTAGTCGGGATAGATGTGCTCAATCTCGGGCGTCAAGTCTTTATCGAGCTCTTTGCGGTAAACTTCTCTGCCGTTCTCGATTTTGATCGCAAAGCCTGTCCCGCCGAATATGATCTCGTCCGCCTGTGCATACAGCGCGGGCATGGGAGAATACTCGTCGCCGAAAACCTTGCTCGCATAGATCCTGTCGTAGTGTGTGAGCGGGAATACCCATTCCACCTCATCGCCCTGCGCCTTGTGCCATGCGGACAGCTTCATGAGCGGAAGATTCGGAAAGTTGTGCCCGTCAATGTCATATAGCCCGATCTTCATTGTTACCCTCCGAAAATTGCTTGACTTTTCGCTTGAAGCCACATATAATGGATAACAGGTAGGCGGCTTATGCGCGTCTACACCTGCCGATATAGGATTTCGGCATTGCCCCGAGCGGTCAGTCTCGGGGATCTTTTTTATCCCGAAACTTCTTCATCTTCTTTTGATTTTCTTGCATAGGCTTCGAATGTCTCAACAGGGTATCGCGCATAAACGCAACGTCATCATCCGATACGTCCATATTGGGATGGTTTTCCTTGAACTTGCGATTCACCCGTATCGGCTTCCCCTCGTCATCCTCGATCTCAACATAGTGCTTAAAATATGATTTCCCTTGCTGATACTTCGAAAGTCTCGTACGGTTTTTCCCAGGGCGGGACGAAAGCGGAACTACCGCAAGATCATTCCGCTCATTTGCCTCGATCACGACAACCGGGCGCTCTTTTTCGGATCCCGACTTTTTCTTCCCCAAATAGTTGTCGTGCGTCGTGAGCGTTCTGCCCTGAGGCACTTTTCCGCTTGCCGTTCTACCTCGATTCTTTTTCTTCCGTGCCATATCGTGCCCTCAAAGTTTCCCATAGCCGTCCTGCATGCCGTCGGCAATGCCACGATAATACTGCCTTGCGGAAGCCGTCAGCGGGACGCCGTTCTTCGTCTGCTTGATCCGCATATCATACCCGTATTTCCTACACGTCTTGGCCGCCTTATCGCACGCGTGAAGGGCTCGATCTCCGCCTTCCCGATACTCATTCAGAAGCGTACGTTTGCCCCAAGCAAAACCGCGCTCATACTCACTTTTCTTTTTTTGCAATAGTAGTATCTCCTTTGCGGTCTCTCCCGCCGTCTGAATTTTCTTGATTTTCCTTCCGCACCATGCTATAATGCGGACATGAAATTACTCACCGTAGACGAACTGTTATCCCTGCAAGACAGAAACTGCCCTAATTGCGGCAACCCCGTAGAATACGTCGAAGAGTTGCAGACATTACGTTGCACGGTTTGCCATAAAGGATGGAACTATCACCGTTTCCTATTCTGTAAAAACAAATTCGAGCTCAATCCCACTTGTTACCTTCACGATCTACGAGATAAGATGCCATGAGATCATGAAGTTTTCTTGCGGTCTCCAGATCGGTACGGTGAAGCACGAAGTCCAAATAGAACGAAAACGTCCAAAGCACATCCAAATTCGGCAGCGCTTTCCCGTACTGTTTGTCGATCCGCTCAAGATACGCCTTGAACTTCCCGATGACGTTCTCGGGCGTTAGAATATCTTCCTTTTTGAATAACGTTCTCTCGCCATTCCTCAAAACAACCACAAAACTCTCGTTTTTCATTTTACCCTCCGAAAATTGCTTGACATTCCGTTCAAAAATATGTAAAATACATCTCGAGATGAGCATGAAGCGAAAGGCTTCTCCTCGATGGCACTTACATTTGATAAGTCGCTTACGAAGCTCATCTTTTTTTGTTCCGATTCGCTTTTATCACATACCAATTCTTTGGCTTTCGATTGGTCCTTTTTTTATAAGCTTTCTTTGTATGGCGAACAACAGACATATCATCCACGTCAAAAGACCAGCCTTCTTGCTTCTCCGAAAGAAATTTTTTGTTCGTACTCTTCACCTTCAAGCGCAAATACGATTGTCTATTATCATTTGGATTCGGATTTTTCTTCAAAGTGTAATGCGGTATTTTATCTTCTTGACTTGGATGAGTTGTTAACCCTAACGACTTATAATGTGTAGCGGTTTCGCCAAAAACATAGTCAAAGTGTCCTTGAGAAGAAGCACTTATATTCCGTCGAAACTCATTGCGCGGTTGATATTTCCTTGTCGGCTTTTTCTTTCGTGGCATGATATCACCTCAAATTTGAGGGGAGAGAAAAATCTCTCCCTCAAACTCAATTACGCCCGTTTTTCTTTTTCCAAATAGCCGCCTGGTCCTTTTGGGCGTCAAGATAGCCCGAACGATATGCCGCTTGCGTATCGGTAAGTCCTTCCTGCTTGATTACCTGCATATCGTTCGTGACACGACGATTTTCACGCAGTTCGGCAGCATACTTCACGCCTTTCCCGTGCGGATTCAGAAAGGTACGTTCTGTACCGTCCGAATACCGAACTTTCTGACCCAAATTGCCAAAACTTTTCTTTTCTACCACCGATTTTTTTGCCATAGTAGTTTCTCCTTTGCGGTCTATCCCGCCGTCTGAATTTTTATTTCAGCCCCTTAAAGAGGTCGCTGATGAAATAACTGTGCTGCTCACCCAGCTCGGCGAACGTCGCCTTCTCCGTTGCATATTCCCTGAGATCGTCTATCCCAACGGGGGAGCGCAAAGCCTTCTCCGTGAAAAAATCCGAGAAGCAGTCCGTGGAGAACCGCTTGCTGTAGATCTTCTTAGACATCAGATAATATCTGTGTTCATCGAGATGTCCGTCCTGCGTGCCGCTCTCCACCTGCACATTCAGCCGGCAATAGCCGAACCGGTTATAAATGCCCGTGTAGTAGGAGAAGATCTTCGCCGTGATCCCCTTCAAGAGATACATCGCGAGCGTGTTATCCGCACGGATAAAGCGGTACCGGTAATACAGCCCCGAGAACTTCCCGAACAGCCACGAATAGAGCAGCTCCGCCAATGAGAAAAAGGGCATAGCGAGCCTTATCTCGCCGCTGTCCCGGACGTGGACGATCTCGCACAGATCCCGCGCGTCCGCTCCCCAGCTCGCAGGGCGCTGTTCGTCCGTGATCACCCGCACAAACGGGAAATTGTCTACCGTCGCAGAATGCCGCACCATTTTCAGCCAGCCATTGAAATTGTCGTTCTTTTGGTTCGTCTCCTCGTCCTTCTTTCTCTTCTCGATGAGTTCGAGGTTGTTCCCGCGCTCCTTGCCGACCTCCGCCATCAGCACGACCCCGAACTCGAAGCTGTCCGCGTTGCGGTTCTCTTCGAGCACTTTCCGCCCGAGCCGTAAACTGTCAAAATCGAGAATGTGCGCATGACGGGAATCACGCTCCAGAAGACGGCTGTCCCGTCTGAAAAAGTCCGAATCCCACACCGGGAAATTCCCGAGATCCGAGAGCGCTCCGTCCACACGCACCGAATAGTTCGAGATGAGCAGAGAGGACCGGATCACATAGATGAAATACAGCTGCGCATAGACGGCGATCACTTCCCATATATCCACGACCTTCAGCTTATCGTCATACGTGAGCCCGTAGCGTTCATAGTCATAGCCGAACAGCCGCCCGCGCGTGGGAGACCTCTTCCACCGCGCCGCCTTCTTCTGCACATACTTCCGCACCGTCGCAAGATTATAGACTTCATGGTATTCCATTGCCCGTTTCAGCCCGTTTTCAAGGTTGCACCAAGGGAAATAGGGGAACTTCAGATCGGTCTCGAGGATCTTCTCGAATGCCTTGTCACGGAACATCGCCTCCTGCGAAAGCGCCATATCCGTGATCATCGTCGTCTTCTTTTTCCCCATGGTCCCGCAAACCATGAGCACGACCGGACGGGCATTGATAAACCCGCGGTTGCGCATTTCATAGTGATGAAGCCGGGCGAAGGCGATCTTTTTCCGGAAACGGTCAAAGAGCCACAGCCCGATCACCGCCCACGCCCACAGCGGGATCGCCATGAGCGGCACCGACAGATCCAACATCAGCTTGTAGACCTGGCGGTACAGGCTCACAAGATCGAACGATACCACAAAATAAAAGTAGTACGCGAAGAACTCGACGACGACCGCCACCAGATTGAAGCTGTACGCCCACGTCAGCGCCCATACGATCAAATATCCCTTGTGCGCCCGCAAAAACGCCCAAAAGCCCGTAAGCCAAGCCCGCACCGGGCGATAACTATGGGCGGAGATCCACTTCCAGAGCCGGAGGGGACGGCTGTCACGGTCATAGGCGTTGTTGTGCGTCTGAAGATACCTCCCCATGCCGATGACCGCGATCACCAGGACCGGCAATAAGACGATCAGCCAGCGGCAGAAGATATACAGGCCGTTCCCGAGAAAGGCGAGATACCCGAAGAAATTCTCCTTCGTCGCCCAGAGCTGCCAATACCGCGCCCAGGCGAGACGGAAATCGCTCCATGCCTCCGGGAGCGGAGCAGACGGCGCAGAGATCAGGGGAAGTCCCTCAAAGAACGGGATCTTCGGATATTCGTTCACCGTGGGCGCAACGCTGCCGCCGGACCCGAACAATTCGGTGAAATAGTACCAGACCGAGATCCCGAAGTCGCGGAATCCCTCGATCACCCTGCCGAGGGCGTAATTGAACACGAACACCGCGAGCGCCAGGAAACCGAGCGTGATCACGATACATATCACATGCCGGTAGTCAAACCGCCGCTTTTCGCCTTTGCCCACCTTCATACCCGCACCGCCGTATACACAAAGTAACCGGCGATCACGAGCACGAGCACCGCAAGCAAAACCCACAGCACCCGCTTGAACATCTTCATGCCCGTGCCCCCGCGGTCTCCCGCCAACTCTTCAGCACCGTGAAATCACTCAGACGGATCAAAAAGCCATAGGGGAACTTCCCCTTATAGCTCGCCCGCACAAGATACACGCCTTCGTCAAATAACGTCACTTCCCGCAAGACCAGACACTGCACCGTCGTCCGGATCGACCTCGCCGCCGCATTCCGGAATTTCTTCATCTCCCGTTCCGTAATCGACATAACCCTCTCCTTAAATTTTCTTTTCCGAAACCCCTTGACTTTTCAAGTCATATGCCGTATAATAATCAATGAAGTCGGCATCGCTGCAGGGAAAATCCCTGAGGTGCGAAGGGCACGTATGTGCACCGGCTTCATTTTTTATACTTTTTGATCGTCTCCTTGTCATCGTCATGAATACGATACTTTTTATCCGGATCCCGCAAATTATCTGAATCTGAAACTTCAAACCGCTTCTTAACAAATGATTTCCGTTGTCCGTCTTCTTCGGGGTCGATATTGTGCTTCAGTTCTTCAAAATCCTCAGGCGGCTTTGGCTCATGTGTAAACACGAGATATTTAGAAAACCTTCCGGAAGTTCCATACACATATACCGGATGACCAACCCTGTGCTCCGTGCTCTTTTTCCGGCGAAAATAGTGTACACGGTTCCATTTTTTCTTTTGCTGCTTCTTTGTCATGCCGTCACCTTACGCGTTTGTGAAGAGCGGAACAAGCCACTGCCCGCGTCTCTGACCGACGGTCAGAGACTCTCGCGATACTGTTTCAACTCTTCCTTACAAGCGGCAAGCTCTTCTTCGAGCGAAAAAATCTTTTCACAAAGATCAACTCGGGTAAACTTTTCAAATCTCTTGTACCGCTCATTCTGAGGCTCTTCCTCAGCCCCCTCGGTCTGTCCAGATGTCTGGACGGATTCGGATTTCAAAGACTTCTTATATGTCCGGATCTCGGCGACCGTCCAACTCGGTTGGACTTTTTTCCGCTCATCGTACGTAAGGGACAACATTTCTACGAGCTGCGAAAAAGAAAAGTACGACGCCTCAACCGTCATCGTCCCGTCTTGATGCCCGAACTCTTCCACAACAGCAAGCATGTTATACAAATCCGAACGCCCGATCCCATACTCCTGCTTCGCAAAAACAAAGAAGTTTGCCGGATTCGCCATGCGGTTCTCGCTACCGACAATCGAATAAGGGCTATCGCGCCAATAACAATAGGGATTTTCCTTCCGCCATGCAGCGTCAAGTTCATTGCGTTTGTCAGCATATGCCATGTAAGCGCCACTCACGCAGATCTCGTGCAAGATCACCGCGACTTCCCATTTGCTCTTCTTCGAAGCGTTCCAAGCACGGTCCAACTTGCTTTTCTGCTCCTTATAATTCTTTTTTACAAAAGAATCAAACTCGGAAGCACCGCCGGCAGTCCAATCCGGAGTTCCGAACGGATAACCGCCCACTGCCTGCTTCAAGATCTCTTTATAACTTCCGACTCCTCTTTGATAAGCCATATCTTCTCCTTAAATTTTCTTTTCCGTAACCCCTTGACTTTTCAAATCATGTGCCGTATAATAAATATAGCAGTAGCAATACTGCAGGGAGCTTGTCAGAGTTGGCGGATCTCAACCGCAGGACTTGCTCCCTATTTTTTTGTGCCCTTTTTGCGATTCTTTTTGGCATTCCGAACTTTTGCTTTTACATTCGGGAAATCTTCATCGGAGAACTTCATGTTTTTCATGATTTTTTTGCTGTAATCACCATGATTTCCGTTTATAATCCCATTCCGCATATAGGATTTTCGCCCGTCATTTTTCTTAGGATTCACCTTCAATGGCGTATTTTTTACGCCGAAGGTCTCCTCCTCATGCGTTATACCGATCGCCCGCCATGCGTCATGTTCTTCGTCCACCTCGAAGATATAATTCGGATGCTCCGCATTGATATTGAAACGAAATTCATTCCGAGGCTTGTATCTTTTTGTCGGCTTTTTCCTTCGTGCCATGCTGTCACCTTACGCGTTTGTGAAGAGCGGAACAAGCCACTGCCCGAGCCGCACGCCCACATACACCAACACCGCAAGGATTGCAAGCGCAAAGAGCGTAACGCCGATCATCATGAGCGCATGCATGCCCTTCGCAACGTTCATGAACCGCTCGGCTTTGTCCTTTTCGTCCTTCTTCCCTTTCTCTGCCTTCTTCGACATACTACCTCCTCGAGGCTCCCGTGATGAGCCAGCTCAACAGCTTATAGATGAGGAAGATGACCAAAAGCAGCCCCGCAACCGCTAAAATGATCTCGAGCAGCCCGGGACCGTCGTCCGATATCTCCGTGGGCGGCGTGATCGAATTCACAATGTCGACCGGATCCGACACCGCGGCGACGACGTGCCACTCTTCATCGTTCCGGAAGGACAGCTGGATCACGTCAAAATCAAAGTACACCTCCTGACGTGCCATATAGGCTTCTCCGCGCACGATATCGTCCCACCAATTGTCATTCCAATCCGCAAGATATGCTTCGTGGGAATAATAGTCCGAGACAGCGAAACGAAACAGAACGACGTACTTCTCCTCGTCTTCCGAACCGCTCACCTTAAACGCGTCGTTGCACTCCTTGCGGAACTCCGCCACATCGGCATAATTGATATAGAGCTCGTCCGAAAGCTGTGTATCGGAGAGCTTGAGCTCCGAACTCTCAGGTGTGATCACCTGGATAGGGGAAACAATATCCCCGCGCTGCTCGGGTGTATTGCCGAAGAGCGCGTCCCAAAAACCGAACTCTACCCAATTATTCCAGAACGAAGGATCCGTATCAGCCCAGGTAAGCCACTCCTGCAGATCAAGGTCGGCGTCAAAGTCATAATAGCTGTAACCCTTTTGCACCTGGCCGCGCTCGTTGTGCATTTTACGGGAATCATTGATATCATCTTCGAAGAGATCCGCGGAGATCTGCCCGTTCTTGATCGGCAAATAGCCGCTCGCAGCCGTCTTATCGTAACTCTTGATATACTCATAGAGCCGGTTGCTGCTCACGCCACCCCCGAGTTCGACATCGTCGGCATAAGGATCGTACTCCTCAACGCTCCCCCAATTCGCCGTGGAAAAAAGATAATAGAGCGGATTGATCTCCCTCAGAACAACGTACCCTTCAACGATATTCCATGCGAACTGTGCACCTTCAACCGGAGCATGATCAAAGTACGGGGGAACGGACATTTCCATCGGAACAAAAAAGTAATAATCATCGGGAACATTCGCAACGTCCACGCCGATATACTGCGAAATAAAATCGTAGTACTCGCGGTTGCTCGTCACGAGAACCGGCTTGGTCATGTACTCATACCACTCCGCCTTGATCCGCTGCAGCTTCCCATAGGCGTCGAAGAGACGCTTCGGCACCGAGAAATAGACGCTGTCGATCTGATTCTGGAACCCCGTGCCTTTCGATGACGTCTCCGTCCTGTAAAAGGTATGCTTCACGCCGAGCTGTACCGTCTCGAGCTGCCGGACACTGCACGCAAGCGTACTGCCGGAAGCCGCGTCCGGACCGTAGCCCCTGGCGAACCCCGTAAACGTAAACGACCCGTAGCCCGTATCCGTATCCGTGACCGCATAGGCGCCCGTGAGCGGATATTCATGCGCGACGTCTTCCCCGCGCGTCACAAGCTCGATCCCGGAGATATCGTAACGGCGTGCCGTACTGTTCACGCGCTCGGCGATCGTCTTGCCGTCCGAACTCACATGATCGATCACCTTGAACTTATAGAACAGCCTGTCTACGCCCGCGCCCTCACTCATCGAGCAGAACTTCAAACCGAACTTCTCAAAGTCGGTGGGGGCGCTGAGCTCGGACAGCTGCGACCCGTCGTACTTCACCGCGATCTGCACCTTGTTCCCGGCGTTGCCGACGTCCACTGCGATCTCCCCGGGGTTGTACACATAAAGATACAGCCCGTAGTTCCCGCGCATGCTCGCGCGGTAGTCATAGCAGTATTCCTCTACGTCAATGACGTACATCTCCGGCTTCGACGTCGCACGGGGAGGATACTTCGACAGAGAAAATCCCTCGACGCTCTTCAGATCATCGAGGACATCTGTCTTCTCAAAATTGGTCTCCGTGTTCCCGGCAGCGCGGACTTTCGCGCCCGCTCCGGCGGAAGGGGAAAACCCCGAAACCGCCAGAACGAACGCCGCCGCAAGCCCTGCCGCCGCTCTTTTCAAACCTTTCATCTCTCACTCCTCGCTCACGGATCCGCCGGCTCGGTGAGCTTCAGCACGATCACAACATCATGCGCCGGCATGTCGAACGAAAAAATGAACTGCAGATTCTGATACAGCGCGTACTCCTCGCCCGTATCCGGATCATGCAACAGCACGCTTTCGATCTCCCATGCGGGGGCGCCTTCCCCGATGAAGAACACGAACTCCACACGCTCGCCGAACTTCGCCGTCTCCCGGCAGCGGAAGTCCAAATACGGCCGATAGACCTCGGGAACCTCTACGCCGATCCGGAACGTCTCATCGGACTTCACGTTGAAATCGATCCTATAGACCGTCGTCCGGTCCGGCGATGAGATCATCATAGAGTAGAGCAGACGGTCCTTCAGAGAACTCTCATGCGGAATGTCCGAGAGCGCTTCCCCGGCATAGACCGTCTCCAGAACCGCGCGGAAGGTCATCTCCTCCGGGATCCGCAGCGTGAAACCCGCCGCGTCCTGCTCGGGCTTGAAATACTCCGTAAGGTCCGTGATCCCGTTCCAACGGTACGCGTCCCCGTCGATCGAGAAGGCGATCTCTTCGTCACGCTTGGAGATGACCTCCGCAACGTATCCCGCGGACGGATCTGCCCCCTCGGAGGCCACGATCTCAAAACGATACTCCCTGCCGCGGTCAAAATACATCTCCGTCTCTTTCCCGGGGAGCGCCTGACCGTCCAACAGTACTTCGAACTGCCGGGGCTGTTCCTGCTGCTCCTCCGCCTGCGGACGGAGCAATACCGCAAGCCCGCCGACCAGAAGCACGGCAAGAGCGATCACCAGGATCCATACAAGCCACGAATTTTCCCGCTTCATCTCAGCCTCCGAATTCGATCCTTTCCACGTCCCCGAAACCGATTACGATAGACGGCCCTTCGGGCGTGGGATCTGCAGGCTCGGGATCCTCCCTGCGGAGGAAATGAAACATGAGCGCCAACAACGCGGAGAAGATTAAAAGCGTCAGAACGCCGATCAGAACCGAACGCCATACACTGTTTTTCCTTGATGCCATAGTCTCTCCTTTTTCGTCTTACGGCACAGCGCCGGATCAGCTGAAACAGCCCCGGCGCCGCCGTACTCCCTTAAAATGCAAGATCTCCGCTGCCGCCAAACCCGATCGACGCCAATACGGGCTGGAACGCATTGCCCTGCATCATCAGACTGCATTTCAGTTTCCCGTATGGAGAACTGTAGCTTGTATTCTCGAGCTCGATCCCGGCTCCGTTCACGGTGAGCGATTCGATTCCGTAAGTAAAATTGTATTGGACGCCCATATTTACGTACAGCGCGCGCTTGAACGCCGAGAGCGTAAGGCTGCTGTAACCGGTAAGGCCGAACATCTCCGCAACTTTATACAGGAATTCTCCGCTGCCGCCCGCGATCATGCGGTAGGGCGTAGCGTCCGCAACCGCGGTCCCGCCCACCGATCTGATCTTCTCCGAATAACCGTACGGGGTTTCAACCGTGCAGGCTCCGATCACCGCTTCCATTTCCTTGGTGTACACTTCCGTCCCGACGGCCTTCACGGCGCACTTCGCATAGCTATCCCACGTCACGCTGTCCGAAAGCGGAAGCGTGCTCACAACAACGCCGCCCAGGACGTCTTTGCTGGAATAGTGGTACTTCGCAGCACTCGACGATTCGCCGAACTGGATATCCCATTCGAGGTGATCCAACCGCTGGCGATAGTCGATGTCGAGCGAAGCCGAAACAGGCTCGGGATCCGTCACCCGCGCCCAGAGCTGCATTTGCGTCCCGAACGCCTCCGTGCAGGACACCGTCACGCTGTGGGAATCGCTGCCCGTCTGCACCGTCACATAGTTCGAAGCGGTCTTCCCGGCTGCCCAACCGTCACCGGCCGCCCATTCGACCGACCAGGAGATCTCGATCTCGTCCGCCACTTCCTCCGGAAGCTCAACGCCGTCTGCGTCCAACAGCTGCGCCGTCACCGTCACGGCGTCTTCCGCCACCGCGGAAACACCGTAGTCCGCATAGTCCGCCTTGGCGATCACCGCAGAGGTCAGCGCGATCTTATCCGTGCCGGATCCGCCCGAAAGTTCCATTCCGCCGGGGAAGTAACCCGCAGAGGTCTCTTCCTTCTTGTCGAACCAGCCCCAGGGGTTCCCGTTCGTGAATCCCTGCGTGCATGCCGCGGCGACGAACACGCCGAGCAGAAGGAATGCGATCGCCGAGACGATCCACTTCGCCTTGTCCGACATCATGTGTTGCTTCAGATTCTTGTTCCCGTTCATCTCTCTTCTCCTTATTTCTCATAGCTCACAATGAGCTGATTCGCATATCCGAGCACTTCCACGAGCGACACTTTTCCGTCTTCGTCCGCCAGCGGCGTGATCATGATCTTTGCCGTCTTTGCTTCTTCCGGCACGCCCGACCCGTCATAGTCCTCCGTGAGCTCCTCGCTCGCAGAGATGAACTTGCCGTCCTGCCCGTAGAAGAAGATCTGATACTTGATCTTTGCGTCCTTCTTGAGTTCACACTTGAGCCCGGAGACCGACACGCCCTTCCGCGTGCAGATCGCCGTCTCGCCTTCTTTTGCCTCGCCGCCTGCGTCCAGTATGCCGATGCTGTATGCCTCGCCCCCCAGCCGCTCGGACGTCGTGCGGTTCACTTTGATCGACAATCCGATCACCGCGCCCGCAAGTCCCAAAAACACCAGCGCGAGGAGCACGTTCTTGACGATGTTCCACGTCCGGTTACACTGCGTTTTTCCTGCCATTGTTTGTTTCACCTCACTCATGAATTTTTATCCTTTTTTCTGTTGAAGATCTTTGCCTGCGTCTTCCGCTCATTCTGCACCCCGATCCGGAACGCCGCCTCGGTCGCCGAAAGGGGAGACCCGTCATATTTCACTCCGCTCTTGAGCTCCCGCGCATAACGCCTGCTGCGCTCCGCGGGATCCGGAAGAACAACTCTTTTGCCGCTCTTCGTTGTGATGATAGTTGCCATGTCCGATCGCTCCCTCCGCCGCTATGGCGGACGACAAATCCGGTCCGCTACGGACCCTTTCAGACTTCCGTTACATCTCACCTTCCTCAATTTTCCGCTTGACCTCCTCAAAGCTCTCTTCTACCAGGATCCCCGATGAGGTCCGGTCCTCGTTCGTCCCCATTTCAATGAATACATGACCTTTTGCCGTACACACAATTCCCGTCACCTTGCCGATCGGGACCAGTACCTTCATGCCGCCGTCACAGTCCGTTACTTCGATAAATCTCTTCACTGCGTCTCACCTCACTATGCGGAAAAAGGGCGGTTTTCCCCGCCCCCGTTTCTCACGCCGATACCTCGGCTTTATCCGCATTCGCCTTCCTGTTGAGTTTCTTCAACAGATAGGCGAGAATAGACTTATCACTGTCACGCGTAGGCTTGACACGGCAGGTAAGTTTATCGCCGTCCTCGTCTACATTGCTCACCGAGTACACCGTGTACTTGCGCACCTCACCCGTGTCGCCGTCCGACATCGCCTCTTCGTGCATTTCAAGCTCGGCAGTGGGCTTCATGCCGAACACCATGTCCAAAACTTCGTAACCGCCGGCGTCATACGCAGAAAAATCCACCTGCGTCTCGCGCCCGCGGACCTTGCCGTGCACGGCATAGCCCCACATCTTGCGTCCGTCTTTCGAGGTGAATTCCTCACGCTCCACGATGAGCCGCCTTTCCTCGCCCGCCGCCTGCTCCGTCACTGCTGCACTCTCCGTTCCGTTCACTTTCTTTTCGTTTGCCATTTAGTTACTTTCTCCTTTGCGTTTTATGACCGCCGTCATTTTTCTGGGGCGGGTCTTTTGCGCGCCCGCTATACGCTTAATCCATCGGCAGTGGAAGGAGGAAGCCCGCCGCCGAATTATCACAAAAAAATGGTACCGAAAACTCAAAAAAAGTTTTCGATACCACTATAACACTGCAGTCCGAAAAAAAGCCTGTCCGCTTTTTGAAAAACGATTGCAAAGCCCGGGAGAAGATGATATAATAACGCCTGTATGAGCCCGTGCGCGCGGCGCACGGACGGGAGACGTTATGGAGCTACCGAAATTCAAAAAGCCGACGAAGCGGCAGGTGCGGAAGGCGGTCCTGTACTGTCTGACCATCGTTGTCGGCAACGCGATCGCCGCAGGAGCGTCCGCCTTCTTCATCATCCCGAACGGGCTCGTGATGGGGGGGACGACGGGGCTCGGCATCTTTGTGCGGAATGTGCTCGAACACAACAACGTGGGGCAGAAATGGACGGACTGGACGGTCAACATCACCGTCTATGCGCTGAACATCATCTTTTTCATCACGGGCGCCTTTCTCCTCGGCAAGAAGTTCGCGGGAGCGACGCTCGCCGGCACGCTGCTCTATCCCTCGTTCATGAGCATCTATACCCCGCTCAACCAACTCTATATGGAGGCGCACGGGGGACCCGTCGCGGGGGACAATATCCTGCTGGCGGTCATCTTCGGCGCGATGCTCTTCGGATTGGGCATTGCCATCGTCGTCCGCGTGGGCGCGAGCACGGGCGGAACGGACATTCCGCCGCTCATCTTCAACAAATACTTCGGCACGCCGATCTCCCTGACCCTTTGGATCCTCGACATGTCGATCATTCTGCTCCAGCTCATCGTGATGCCGCTCGAGACGGTGCTCTACGGCGTGCTGATCGCGATCATCTCTTCGGTGGTCGTCGACGTCGCCTCTCCCATCGGCATGAAGCGGACGCAGGTCAAGATCATCAGCAAGAAGTATCGCGAGATCCGCCATATGATCTTAGACGAGCTCAACCGCGGCGTCACGGTGCTCTACGGCGAGACGGGCTATCTCAAAGAGAGATGCAGAGTGCTCCTCACGATCGTCTCCAACCGCGAACTCGTGCGGCTCAAAAACAAGGTGCAGAGCAT
Organism: uncultured Clostridia bacterium; assembly: GCA_947589335.1. Lineage (GTDB taxonomy): Bacteria > Bacillota > Clostridia > Christensenellales > Borkfalkiaceae > Gallimonas. The sequence goes on from CANPZH010000008.1 coordinate 19,449, forward strand.
CGACCCGGAGGCATTCATGATGATCTCGGTCATCTCCGAAGTGCGCGGGCGGGGCTTTACATCGGAGGGGATCAAACTCCCGAAGGAACAGGAGGCGGCGGACGACGCCGAGGAGAACCCCTCCCCGTCTGCGGCAAACGCGGAATCGGCAGATTCTTCGGCGGTTAAGGGCAATGGGGAACAGATAGATTCCTCCTCCCTTCGGTCGTCGGAATGACGTGGAGGAGACGGTCGTCGGAATGACGTGGTAGCTAATCTTGCTGTCCCCTTGAGGGGGCATAAGACGCCATTCTGCCGATCAGCCCAGTGGGCTGTCGGCGGCGGCTTATGGTGAGTGAGCGCATTCTCAGCGCG
>CANPZH010000009.1 GCA_947589335.1 uncultured Clostridia bacterium
TGGAAGTCCCCAGCCCCTGCGCGATGAGCCCCGCAAATTTATTTTCACGGAAGCTCGCAACTGCAAACCCGATCATATGCGCACAGCAGCCCGCGACGCCCGCGCCCGCCGCGATCCCGTTGAGCCCGATCGAGATCCCGATCGCCGCGCTCGACGTCGGCAGTGTGAGCAGAAGTCCCATCGAGAGGGAGATCACAACGCCCATCAGGAAGGGCTGCATCTCCGTCGCGGCATTGATCCCCTGCCCGATCTTCTCCATCAGCCATTCGACGGGGGTGCCGAGGAGGGCGGCCGCGAGCCCGCCCGAGAGCAGGCAGACGAGCGGGACGATGAGGATATCGAGCTTGGTCTTCCCCGTCACGAGAGCGCCGAGTTCGCAGCTCACCACGACGGCAAGATAGCAGGTGACGGGATTGCCAGTCGCGATCGCCACCGCCGCGGGGAGCCCCGTCCCCTCTTTGAGATAGGCGATGAGCGCGGGCGCATTCGCGGCGAAGACCCCCACCGCAACGCTGCAGGCGAGCGTCATCTTCGGGCATTTCAGGGCATGGGCGATCCCGACGCCGATCCCCGCCCCCATCATCACCTTCGCGAAGGTGCCGATCCCGTTGAAAAAGCGGAAACAGTAGTTGAGAAAGGCGGAGCTCCCCGCGCCGTCGCCGAAGATCCTGCCGATCTGGCAAAGGATCGTCCCCGCGATGAGCGTGCAGAACAACCCGTTCGCCATGCCGGAAAAGGCGACGATCAGGTATCTGTTTGCTCCCCTCTTCAAAAGTTGTATGAATTTTTGTCCGCGGCGGACTTCCCACTCTCCGGGCTCCCCGCCTTCTTCCGTCTGTCCGGTCTGCATGATCTCTCCATCCGTTCAATGCAAGCTCATTCTATCACAAACCGTCCACAATGTAAACTATAGCGGGGGCCTAAAATAAAAAATTTCTCCGCGGAAGATCACGGAGAAATGTTTTCAGCTCTGTCCCGTGGAGGAGATGTCCTCCTCTCCAGGCTTCGTTGCGTCCGGAAGGATCATGGAGTAGCGCGGATTGTGCGCATATTCCGTATCCTTGTCTTTCTTTTTGCGGCAGTGTTTTTTCGCCATCTTCCACCTCCCGCGGGCAGTATGCGCAAACTTCCGCCCGCCCATGCGGGAAAGGATCAGCCCGAGGCGATCTGCTTTTTGACCTTGGAGAAGGTCTCCGTCTTCTCGTCGATGAGCATCTTCTCCGCCGGCATCACCTGATAGTACCCGCGGGCGAGCATCTGTTCGAAGACGCTGAACTGCGTCTCCGCGCTCGAAGAGTAATTCTTGAGGATTTCCTTGCGGAAGGGCTTGCAGCTCCCCTCGGTGAGCGCGACCGCGTAGTAATCCATGAGCAGCTTTTCGCAGTCGAGCATGTCCTGCAAAGCGTCCTTTTCGTTGAGTTGGGTGTCCATTTTGGATTGCTTCATGATTTCCCTCCGAGCAGCGCATAGAGTGCGCCGAACCGTTCCGCATGCGCTGCCGCAATGCGCTCCATCTCCTGCGCAAGCGCGGCGTCCGTGAGCGTGTTTGCGTAAATTTTCGCCTTCTTGCACGCCATTTCCTCTCCCGTGAGAACATGACTCAGTACATCCAGATCTTTTGCCGTCAGATTGGTCATAAAAAACCTCCTGCGGCTGTTATTGCCGAAGGAGGAATAATTTATACGCCCGCCCGCCGCGATCTCGCGGCGGGCGGGCGTTCGGCTATTTCCCGCTTGCAGCGGCATGCAGGCACCACGGGGCGAGCGTGCAGTTTCCGCAGTCGGGCTTTTGGGAGTGGCAGACCTTCCTCCCGTGCCAGATGAGCCAATGGTGCGCGCGGGACCATTTCTCCTTGGGAATGGCGCGCATGAGCCCCTCCTCCACCCGCCCGGGGGTATCCCCCGCGGCGAGCCCCGTTCTGTTTGCGACGCGGAAGACATGGGTATCGACGGCGATCGCGTCCCCGCCGAAGGCGACCGAATAGACGACGTTCGCCGTCTTCCTCCCGACGCCAGCGAGCGAGCGGAGATCCTCCGGATCCGCGGGGACTTGTCCGCCGAATTTTTCCAGAATATCCCGCGAGGCGGAGAGGATATGCGCCGCCTTGTTGCGGTAAAACCCGCACGAATAGATATAAGCCTCAAGCTCTTCCTGCGAGAGAAGGAGCATCGCTTGGGGCGTGCCGTGTTCGCGGAAGAGGACTTCCGTCACCTTGTTGACCCGCTCGTCCGTGCACTGCGCGGAGAGAATGACCGCGACGAGCAGCTCGTATGCGCTGTGATAGACGAGCGCGGGCTTCGCGTCCGGGTAGAGCCGTTCCAGCTCGGTCAAAATGCTTTCATTCCGGTCCATACCGCAGATTATATCATAATCCGCCGGAATTTGCAAGCCGCGCGCGCTACAAATAGACAAACCGCGCGCCGCGGCGCACCATAAAGCCCGAGAAGGAGGAGTATGCCCTCTTCCCGAGCAGGGCGCGGGCACGGCCCGAAAAGTTCTCTTCGAACCTCGCCGAGATGCCGCAGCCGACGCCCGCCTCCTTCGGCGTGCTCACTGCCTGCGCGGGCACGCCGCCCGCCTTGAGCACGGAGATAAATTCCAGCGTCTGTGCGCGGGAACGAAAAACCGCCAACATTGTCATGATCCCTTCCTGCCAATCGTATAATAAAACCGCGGCTGCGACTTTCGGCAGCCATTCCGAACATACGGAGATTTGCTATGATCTATCTCGATAACGCTGCGACCGGCGGACAGAAGCCCGCCTCCGTGATCGGCGCCGTGACCGCCGCCCTCCGCCAGTGCGCCAACCCCGGGCGGAGCGGACACCGCCTCTCGCTCGCCTGCGCCGAACGGGTGCTCGCCTGCCGCGAGCTCCTCTCCGACCTCTTCGGAGGCTACGGCTATGAGCGGGTCGTCTTCACGCGGAGCTGTACGGAGGCGCTCAACATCGCCCTCCTCGGCATCCTGCAACGGGGGGATCACGTCGTTACGACCTGCCTCGAACACAATTCCGTCCTCCGCCCCTTGGAGGCGCTCAGGCGGGCGGGACTGATCGAATACGACGTCGCGCCCCTCGAAAACGGTCGTCTCGAGCCGCGGACGGTCGCCTCGCTCGTGCGGGAAAATACCCGCCTCTGCGCCGTGACGACCGCCTCCAACGTGACGGGAGAGACTCCCGACCTCAAGGCGGTCCGCGCCCTCCTGCCCGAGCGCGTGCTGCTCGTCGCCGACGGCGCGCAGGGGGGCGGGCATATCCCCATCGACATGAAGGGAACGGGGATCGACGCCCTCGCCCTCGCGGGGCACAAGGGACTCTTTGCGATGCAAGGCGCGGCGGCGCTGCTCTTCTCGGAGCGCATGGAGCCCCGCCCTCTCCTCTTCGGGGGGACGGGCAGCGAGAGCCACCGCCTCGGCATGCCCGATTTCTATCCCGACCGTCTCGAGAGCGGAACGCTCTCCTATCCCGCCGTCTGTTCCCTCTTCGAGGGGGCGATCCTCGTAAAGGCGCACCGCAGCGAATCCGCGGGCCGTCTCTTCGAGCTGACCGCCGCCTTCCACGCCCTCCTCCCCTCTCTCGGGAAGTACAGGGCGTACTTCTCGCCCAACCCCTGCGGGATCGCCGCATTCGCACATGAGACTCTGCCCTCGGAAGAGCTCGCGGGGATCCTCTCGGAGCGGTTCGACATCGCCGTGCGCGGAGGACTGCACTGCGCCCCTCTCGTGCACCGTGCGCTCGGGACCTTCCCCGACGGGCTGGTGCGCGCGTCCTTCTCCCCAGACCAGTCCATGCGCGAAGTGAACGCGCTCGCGCTCGCGCTCAAGAGCATCTCCGCTACATGCTCTTGAGCTGTTCGATGAGCTTTTTGAGTTTCTTCCGCTTGCCGCTGTCGAGCATCGGGGAGAACTGCGCGTAGAAGGCGTCGATCTGCTCGTTCGTGAGGGTGCCGTTGCGCTTCCCCTCCGCCGCGCGGGCATAGATGTCCCGCGTGAGCTCGTTTTCGTTCCTTCCGTCGTACTTTTGCGCGGCTTCCCGCGCCTCCTTTTCCCAATCCGTCTTCCCGGCGTAACTTGCAAAATCGTCCATGATCCACCTCGCTCCCATTCTATGCCGTGGCACGGGTTTTCCGTTCCCGCATAGAATGAGGGCATGGAAGTGCTCATCCTCGTGTTGCTGCTCACCCTCTCCGACCGCGATCCCGCCTTCAAAGAACGCCTCTTTGAGGCGCTCTCGTTCTACCGCAAGAACAGGGATCTTCTGGTCTCGCTCGCCTCCTCCCCGTCCGGAGCGGAAAAAAGCTCTCCCCCGCCGCAGGGAGAGAGCCTTCGTATCCTCGAGGAATATCTGAAAAAAGTTTAGCTGTTAAGATCTGCGATCGCCCGTTCGAGCATGGGATCGGAGGTCCCCCAGATGAGATCTGCCTTCACCGCCTTCGCCCCGTCCGCGGGCGTGACGCCGACGCCGTGGATACAGCGCCCCGAAAGGGGCCAGTGGACCGTCGCCGCGGTGAGCTTCATCACGGCGCCGCTCGAAGCGGTGAAATGCGTCTGCATGATGCCCTTCCCGAAGGTCTTTGCGGTCCCGTTTGCGTCTTCGCGCAGAAAGATCTTGGAGTAGGGCACCGTCCCGTAGTCGACCAGCGCGCCGATCAGCGCCTCCGAAGCGGAGGCGGTGTTCTCGTCCGCGAGAAGACAGATCTCGGCGTCCTTTCCGAAATAGTCCGAAAAATCGTTGGCGGGGCAGTGATATTCCTCCGTTCCGCCGTCGCGGTAGTGCGCCGTGAGGACGACGGGCGAACTGCCCTCCGCCGTCCGCAGCAGATGGGAGGCGATCTCTCCGAGGATGTCGAGATATCCGCCGCCGTTGGTGCGGAGGTCGAGGATCAAGCGCTCTCTGCCCCGCTCCTTCATCACGGACAGGCAGGAGAGGAACTCGCCCGCCGCATTCCCGCTGAACTCGTCGATGCGGAGGTATGCCGTCTTGCCGTCGAGCTCCTTCAAGGGTTCGTTCGTCTCGGTCAGACGGAGCGGGAGGGTCTCTCCCCAAAAGCGGTAAGACGTCTCGCTGTCGCGGTAGGAGACGTAGGAGGCCCTGTACTCCCTGCGCGCGACGAGATAGTTCTGCGCGTCCGAGCCGTCCTCCGAAAAGCCGCAGCGCAGCCAGAAGGGACCGCTCTGCGCCGAGATGAAGGCGGTGGCGGCCGAGGCGTCGCCCTCCGTCAGCCGATCTTCCGAACTTCCGAATCCGATCAGGTACATGCCCTTGCGGTCCCCCGCGGCGTCCGCAAAGTACGCCTCCGCCGCATCGGGTGAGTACAGCTTGGTGTAGGGATCGAGCCCGAGGAGCCCGTAGAGCGACTCATAGAGCTCGCCCTCGTCGACGGGGAGGTAGTAATTCTTCTCCGTGACCGACTTCGCCCATAAAAACGTGCGGACTTCCTCGTCCAAGGCATAGTAGCGGCCGAACCAGCCCGCCAAAAACCCCGTGAGCAGAAAGACCGCAGCGAGCAGGGCTGCGGCGATCTTCTTGCCGGACGGAAGTTTCCCGGCGGGAGCTTGTGGGGTAGGTGCGGGAGCGGGAGGATCGAAAAACTCGTCCCGTTCCCCATCGTTGCGATCTGACATGGATTCCCTCTCTATTGAAGCAATTTATAGAGGATCGTGATCACACGGAACGTGACCGCGTCCGAAAATTTGCGGATATTCAAGCCCGTGAGCCGTTCGATCTTGTCGAGACGGTACATCAGCGTGTTGCGGTGCATGAAGAGGTTGCGGGAGGTCTCCGAGACGTTGAGGCTGTTCTCGAGGAACTCCTCCGCCGTCTCGATCATCTCCTCATCCGAGAAGACCTCGTCCGCGTTCCGTACATGGAACTGCTCCATATACTCCTTGAGCCGCCCTTCCGGGACGTCCTCGAGCATCTTGACGAGCAGATATTCCCTGTAAGTATGGACCTCTCCCTTGGATTTCAAAAGTCCGCTCATGCGGAGCGCCGTCGCCGCCTGGTTGTAGGACAGCGCGATCTCGGTGAAGGACTTGACTTCGCAGCCGACGCCCGCGCTCGCCTTGATCCCGACTTCCTCATAGAGGGACTGCACGAGGAAACTGCCGAACTCGAGGGGCGTCTGCCCTTCGTCCGAGAATTTGACGACGGCGAGACGGCTGTCGTCCATTCCGACGACGAGATCCTGCGATTCCGCAAGGCAGCTCTCGACGTGCGCGATCGCCTCCGCGATCCGCCGTTCCGTGACGAGCTCCAGCGCGTAGCAGGGCGCGTTCGGGACGTTGTACTTCGTCATGAACCGGTAGGTATACCAGCTAGTGCCCTCTCCGAGCAGAATGTTCTTCAGATAGTCGTCTTTGTCGGGGAGCAGCTGCTTGAGGTCTGCATTGGCGACCATGTAGTGCACGAGCCGCGCCGCCCTTTCCGCATTCTCCCCCATGCCGGCGATCCAGGCGTCCGCCTTTTCCCCGCAGTATTCGAGTTCGAATTTGAATTCTTCCCCGCCCGTTGCGGACAGACGGACGTCCGTCCCCGTCTTTTCGCGGATGTCCTGCAAGATCTTTCCGAGCTCGGCGATGTTTTCTCCGTTCATGCTGTTCTCCTTTTTTTCGGATCGCCCCCATTATAACACGCGAAGGGAAGGATTTCAAGAGTTTTCACCAATTCCCCGCAAAGATTCCCTCGACACGTCACCTCCCGTCTCCCCCGAAAAAGACAAAAACCGCCTCCTGTGCCTCGGGCGGCACGGTTGACACCCGCCCCGATTGGTGATATAATAATGAAACCGACCGAAAAGGGGGATACGGCTATGGACCATGCGACAGAAGCGGACCGACAAGAGAAAAAGAGCGGGGCTCCCCGCCGCGCCCGCAGGGCGCCGGCGCTCTTTTACGCCGCCTTCTGCGCCCTCTTTTCCTCCGTCGCCGTGCTCGGGCTCTTCTTCGGCTTTTTCATCGGACATGCCCCTCTCGGCGTCATTCTCGCGGGCGGCGAGCCCATTCTCGAGGGATCCCTCCTCGGCGTCATGGTGGAGGTCCTGCGCGGGAGCATCTCCGCGCCCCCGGCGGGCGGCGGCCTTGCGGGAGGACTTTCGCTCGCGCTGTATCTCTCCGTCTTCTTGCTGATGATCTCCGTGGCAGCCTCTCTGGCGCTCACCGTCCTTTCCTTCCTCCGCCCCTCCTCGGCGCGGAAACTCTGCCTCGTCAACGGGTCTCTCGTGACCCTCGCCTACGGGCTGGCGTCCCTTTTGAGCCTGCTCTGCGGCGCCCTCTCCGCCGAGATGTTCGGCTGGCAGATGCTCGACCTCCCCACGGCGCTCACTGCGGCGCTCTCGCTCCTCTTCCTCTTCGCCTATGCCGTTTTTCTGCGGCGGGGACGGGGAGCCCTCGGATGCGTGATCTGCCTTCTGACGCTGACGGGGATCTTCACCTTCGTCTATCCGGAGACGGCGCTCCTCGGTCATCTCTCCGCCGCCTTTTCGCGGGAGAGCGAACTTCATGCCGCCGTCCGCGCCTTCTGCATTCTGACCTTTGCGGCGTTTGCCGCCAACCTTGTGCTGTCCGTGCTGCGCCTGGGCGCAAAGGGCTCCTTCCTGCCCGACGCGATCCGCTTCGCCCTCTGGCTGTTTGCGGCGTTCGGACTGCTCATCGCCGAGCTCGCGGCGGGGACGTCCGTTGCGGACTTCTTCATGGAACAGCCCCTTCCCGCCATTCTCCTCATCGTCTCCCCGCTCGCGGGGCTGATGATGTCGGCATTCGGCGCCTCCCTCTCGGCGGAGCGGAAAAGACCGCGCGCGGAGGAGCCCGGCCCCGCCGTCCGTCCCGCCGGATAATGCGGAATGTTCCGATAACGTTCGCCGCCCGCCGGGATCCCCCGGCGGGCGGCGCTCTCTTTACCGCTCGATCCTCAGAAAGACTCTGATGCCCTCGCTCTCGCTGTAGTCCCGCCGCTCGCAGTAGGCGTCCACGAGGAAGAGCCCCCTTCCGCTCTCCGCGAGCGTATCGGCGCAGACGCTCTTCTCGGGCGGACGGTATTCGTTCGTGCTCTTCACGCAGATGCGGATCTCTCCGCCCTCCCGCATGACGGTCAGAAACGCCCGCCCGCCGCCGTGCTGGAGCACGTTGGAGAGCAGCTCGTTGGCAACGAGCCGCGTCTGAAAGACCGTCTCCTCGGGAAGCCGTTCCCGTGTGAAGACGTCGCACACCTGATATAGCGCGCTCCTGAGCGCGTCAAAGTCGCCGATCTCGAAGTACATCTCAGTCTGCCATGCTCTTTCGCAGGTTCTCTCTCAGTTTTTCCAATATCTTGCGTTCCATGCGGGAGACGTACATCTGCGAAACGCCGAGCTGTTTTGCCGTCTCCGCCTGGGAAAACTCCTTGCCGAAGCGGAAGGAGACGATCTCCCTCTCCCGCTCGTCGAGGCACTTCATCGCCGACTGCACCGCGTCCTTCCGCTCGATGCGTTCGAAGGCGTCGTCGGGGTCGGGAATGAGGTCGTATGCGCTCCCCGCGCCGTCCTCGGACGGACGGTCGAGCGAGACAACGCCCTGCGGCTCCATCGCGGCGACGACCTCTTCCTCCGAGATCTTCAGCTCCGCCGCAAGCTCCTTGGGCGTGGGGCTCCTCCCCGTCTCCGTGAGGAACTTGTCCGCCGCCTGTTTGACGGTATGGCGAAGCTCCGCGACCCTCCTCGGCAGATGGATGAGGCGGGAACGGTCGCGGAAATAGTTCTTGATCTCCCCCGCGATCGTCGGCGTGATGAAGGTGGAGAACTTCACCCCGAGCGTCTCGTCGAAGCGGTCCACCCCCTTCAGGAGGGCGAGCGAGGCGACCTGGTAGAGATCGTCGTATTCGACCCCCCGCCCGACGAACTTCTTCGCGAGCATCGAGGCGATATAGAGATACTTCCCGACGATCTCGTTCCTGAGCGCGAGGTCGTGGGTCGCTCTGTATTGTGCAAAGAGTTCTCTCTCTTCCATTAAAGTCCGAACCCGAACGAAATGCGGGTCAAGCTCCCCTCTCTCGTCATTTCAAGATCGCTGACGAGCGCGCGCAGAAGGGCGACGGAGATCTCCTCCTCCATCTCTTCCCCGTCCTGTCCGTTTCCTTCGCCCGAGATGAGAACGCTCAGCGCCGTCCCCTTGGAAAATTCGATCGTGGCCGTCTTGCAGCCGCCGTGCAGGAGCAGGAGCAGGCTCTCCGTCACGCAGACCTTGCAGTCTTCGGCGGATTCGAGGTCGAACCCGACGAGCGAACACACTCCGCCCGTGACCAGCCGCACCGTCGTCATGATGTCCCGCGAGAGCGGAAATTCCAACGTCATGAGCTTCATATCAGTCGATCTCCATGATGGTATCCAGCGCGCAGATGACGAACAGCTTTTTGAGGCGGGGCTGCAGTCCGGTCAGCTTCATCGCGTGTCCGTCGCTGCGGACATGTTTCAAGATCTTGACGAAGGTGCCGAGGGTCGTCGAGTCGATGAACGTCAGCTCTCCGCAGGAAAAGACGACGTCGCGCGGGTCCGCCGCATATGCGCCGAGGACCGTCTCATAGAATTCGTCCGCGTTCTTGGAGTCGATCTCCCCCGAAAGGGTGACCGAAAGTTCCGCATCCGTTTTGAAAACAGTGACTTCTTTCATCCTTTTTTCTCCTGTTCCTTTTATATACCACCCGAAGGAAGACTTGAAACAAGTTCGTTGACCGTCCCGAGCACGAGATCGGGCCGGTCGGGGAAGCTGTGCATTGTCTCCCGCGTCGTCTCGCCCGAGAGCACGAGCACACTCATCATGCCGTTGTTGTTGGCAAAGCGGATATCCGTGTGCATGCGGTCTCCGACCATACACATCCGCCCGCGGTCCGTCCCCGTGCGCTTGGCGACGCCCTCGCCCATCGGCGTAAAGGGCTTCCCGATGATCCTGTCGGGCTTCCTCCCCGAGGAACAGCAAAACATCGCGAGGAAGGAGCCGACGTCGGGCATGGGGTGTCCGGCGGTCGGACAGACGTCGTCGGGATGGGTCGCGAGAAATGCCGCCCCGTCCTTCAGAAAGGAATCGAATTTACGGATCTTTTCGAAGGTGAGCTCCACGTCGTAGGCGAGCACGCAAACGTCGGGGGCGTCTTCCGTGAGCAAGATCCCCTCCTCTTCGAACTCTCTCCGAAGCGCCGCCGTCCCCGCGAGATAGACCCGCTTCCCGGGATAGCGCTCTTTGAGATAGGAGACCGTCGCCATGCCCGACGTATAGATCAGATCCCCCTCGGAGAAAAACCCGATCCTGCAGAGTTTTTCACGGTATTCCCGCTCCGTCCTGGAGGAATTGTTCGTCAAAAAGACGACCCGTTTCCCCATCTTTCTCAAGGCTTCGAGGGTGGCGATCGCACTGCCGATCGGCGTCTCGTCCAAATAGAGCGTGCCGTCGAGATCGAACAGAAATACTTCAGTTTTTCCGAGCAATTCCTCTTTCGTCATCGTCCCATTCCATCAGACCGAAATCGCGGATGATCGCGGTCAGTCCCTTCGGCGCATGTTCGGGCAGCTGCCGCAGCATGCAGAGATCTCCCTTGAGGGGCAGATCCTCCGCCCATGCGGACAGTTTGGCATGCAGCTGCTTCCGCTCCGCGCAGATTTCCGCCGTCTCCCGTGCAAAGGGCGCACGGATGCGCTCGAGCGTCATCGCCCGCAAGACGTATTCCTCCGCCGTCGGCACGCCCGCGGGGGGAACTCCCGCTGCCGCCGCCCGCGCGCGGTAATCGGGGGTGTAATATCTCCGCGGCTTTCCCCTTTCAAAAAATGCCGCATAGAGCGCGGAGAGGCGGAGGTATGCGCCCCACTCGGGCACGCGCTCTCCCCTCTCTTCGAGCAGTTTTGAAAGCACGACGCCCTCTCCCTGCAGGGCGCCCTCCCGCTCCGAACGTCTGAGCTCGGCATTCAGGCGGACGATCTCCTCCGCCGTCTCCTCCGCGGGCAGCACGGCCTCCGCCGCCGCACAGGGAGACCCGAACGCGCTCAGCGCCCGCGCCTCGACCGACGCCAGCCGCGCGAGCAGGATCCGCCCGTATGCGCGCGCGAGCGGCATCCGCTCCGTATCGAAAAACGCCTGCCCGTCCCGCAGGGGGACCCTCATCGGCGTTCCGCCCAAACGGACCTCGGCATGCGTCTCATAGACGCCGTCCAGCGAGCCGTCCGTGGGAAAGAGGACGCAGCCGATCCCCCGCACTTCCGCGAAATAACGCGCCGCGCGGACCGTCTCCGCCCCGCCTGCCGCAAAGACCGTGGAAATGCCGTCCGGCATGGCGAACAGGGGCAGACAGTCGCCGTCGAAGACCAGAGAGACCGTCCGCGGAGACAGGGCGGTCTCCGCAAAGGCGGAACAGCTCTGCCCGTCCGAAAGGAGGAGCGCTTTCCCCGCGACGGACCCGATGAGCTCCGCGGTCTTCTCATTTGCGCGCACGAACATCCCTTCGTACTTCCCCTCCGGGGTCGTCTTTGGTACGGAAGTTCCGGCGAGCGCCATATGTTTACTCCGTTATATGGAAATTTCGATCAGCATGGACAGATACCCGAACGCGACCCCCAATGCAAAGGTGAACATGAGGACCGCGAGATTGCGCTTCCACGCCTTGACGTTGCGGAAGAGCACGAAGACGCCGAATCCGGCGTTGGTGATGAGACCGCCGAGGAGGCTCCCGAAGGTGATCCCGCCCACGGCGTAGACCTCCGCGATCACGACGCTCGAGGCACAGTTCGGGATGAGCCCCACAAGCGCCGTCACAAGAGGCTGATAGGCGAGCCCCGCGCCCTGCAAAAAGCCGATGACCTTGTCCTCGCCCAGTCCCCAAAACAGCGCGCCGAAGACGAAGTTGAAGGCAAAGACGACCGCCGCGACCTCGAGCGCGTGCAGAAAAGGCGAAAAGAGATAGAGCGTCCACTTGCTCCCGTGCTTGTGCTCGCAGACGGAGGGCTCCTCCTCGTCATGATCGTGCCCGGAGGGCTCCTCCGGCGGCGGTACGGGGGCGATTTTCCGCCTTGCGATGAGATCGGTCAGATACCCCACGCCCGCGCCGATGAGGAGCTTGCAGCCGACAAGCGCGAGGACCGTGTACACCTTGCTGAGAATGGGAAGCCCCGAGAGGATGAGCACGATGAGCGCCTCGTCGCTCGTTGCGATGAACACGGCGATGAGCGTTCCGAGCGTGAGATACTTTTTCTCGTAGAGCTTGGACGCCATGACGGAAAATCCGCACATGGGGACGACCCCCGCCGCCGCGCCGAGAAAGGGCGCCGCCCTCCCCGAGAGCGCGCGCATGGGGTGCCCCATCGCCGTCTCGTGCTCCAAAAATTCGATGAGGATATACAGAAGGAGCAAAAACGGAAAGAGCTTGAGCGCATCAAGAAAGGCGTCGAGCAATACGTCCCACATCGTTTTTCCTCCCTGTCGGATATCCCGTCTATCTTATCGCTTTTTGCCCGTTTTGTCAACCTTTTCGCCGCGCTTTCCGGAAAGCCCGCGCCCGCAGATCCTTCCCCTCTTTGCGGCATAAAGGAAAGAGCACCGAAACGGTGCTCTTTCGTAAGGAAATCCGTTGTTATTCGTCTTTGGGCTGTTCGTCCTGGGTCTCTTCGGGAGTCTCTTCGCCCTGAGCGTCGCGCTTTGCAGCCATCTTGGCGTCGTGCTTCGCCTGCTTCTTCATTTCCTTCGTGACGACTCTCGCCGCGTCGATCGCAGCCTTCATCTCCTGAGGTGTAGGAGGAACGAACGCCGCGCCCTCTGCGTTCTCGGGGATGACGTCGTAGTGCTCGTCTCTCTCGAGCATCGTCGCTTCCGTGTACCCGTCGAAGAGGTGGATGTGCTTTGCGTCGAAGGCAAGTTCCACGATCTCGCCGAGGGAAACCGTTGCACGGGAGGAGATCTTCGCGATCATCTGGGAGGTGCTGTCGACGATCGTGGTGCGCTCGGTCTTATAGTCGAGTTCGCAGTAGATCTGCATCTCGGCGCCGAGTTTTTCGATGACTTCGATCCGCGCCTTGACGAGCGTCTCGGGAGAGGTGGAGATGAAGTGCTCATCCTGATGGATATCTTCGGGACGGACGCCGAGCGTGACCGTCTTGCCGGTGTTGATGTATTCGTCGATGTTCTTGATCTTGGAGACGACTGCCTTCGGAAGCACGATCTTGTTGTCGCCGATGAAGTTGACATAGACCTTGCCGCCTTCCTGCGTGAGGGTCGCATTCCGGAAGAAGTTCATCTGAGGCGTGCCGATGAAGCCTGCAACAAAGAGGTTGATCGGGTAGTCGTAGAGGTTCTGAGGGGTATCGACCTGCTGCATGAAGCCGTCTTTCATGACGACGATACGGGTGCCCATCGTCATTGCCTCGATCTGGTCGTGGGTGACGTAGATGAAGGTGGTCGCAAGACGCGCATGGAGCTTGGAGATCTCCGTTCTCATGGAAGCACGGAGCTTAGCGTCGAGGTTGGACAGAGGCTCGTCGAGAAGGAAGACCTTGGGTTCGCGGACGATCGTACGGCCGAGCGCGACACGCTGGCGCTGACCACCGGAAAGAGCCTTCGGCTTACGGGAGAGATATTCGGTGATGCCGAGGATCTCGGCTGCCGCCTTGACCTTTTCGTCGATGACTTCCTTCGGCACCTTGCGGAGCTTCAGACCGAACGCCATATTGTCGTAGACGGACATATGGGGATAGAGTGCATAGTTCTGGAAGACCATGGCGATATCTCTGTCCTTCGGGACGACGTCGTTGACGAGTTTGCCGTCGATGTAGAGTTCGCCGGAGGAGATCTCCTCGAGGCCCGCGATCATACGGAGCGTCGTGGACTTACCGCAGCCGGAGGGACCGACGAAGACCATGAATTCCTTATCCCTGATCTCGAGGCAGAAGTTGAACACCGCCTGGTTGCCACCGGGATAAATTTTGTTGATACCTTTGAGTAAAAGACCGGACATAATTTTCCTCCATTGAAAGTTCTGTCATTATTTTACACCTTTTCCGCGGAAAATTCAATAGGCAATTCAAACAAAGTTCCCCCGCAGGATTGTATAATTTGCACAACCATGCTCCCGCGCCTCCCCTTCCGCCCGCAAACGGCGAAAAAACGCCGCGCCGCCTCACGCAGATACGCGTGAGGCGGCGCGGCGTTAAGACGCTTTATGCGCTCTTTTTATAGACGAGTTTGGGCTTCGCGCCCTTTTCCACACATTCCTTTGTGATGATGACTTCCTCGACGTTCTTCTCGGAGGGGATGTCGTACATGACGTCCGTCATCAGCCCTTCTATGATCGTCCTCAGCCCCCTCGCGCCCGTCTTCAGACGGATCGCCGTGCTCGCGATCTCGCGGACGGCGTCGTCCTCGACCGTCAGTTTCACGCCGTCGAAGCCGACGAGCTTCTGATACTGCTTGATGATCGCGTTCTTGGGCTTGGTGAGGATGCTGATGAGCGCGTCCTCGTCGAGCGCCTGCAGGCTGACGACGATCGGGATCCGCCCGACGAACTCGGGAATGAGCCCGAACTTCGTGAGGTCCTGCGGACGGACGTCGTCGAGCAGCGTGTAGTCGACCTCGTTCTCGCCGAGCTTGACCTTGCTGCCGAACCCGAGCCCCGTGTCGTCCTTGCGCGCGCCGACGATCTTATCGAGGCCCACAAAGGCGCCTCCGCAGATGAAGAGGATGTTCGTCGTGTCGATGCGCATACAGTCCTGCTGGGGGTGCTTTCTGCCGCCCTGCGGGGGGACGTTCGCGACCGTGCTCTCGATGATCTTGAGCAGCGCCTGCTGGACGCCCTCGCCCGAGACGTCGCGCGTGATGGAGACGTTCTCCCCCTTGCGCGCGATCTTGTCGATCTCGTCGATATAGATGATCCCGCGCTGGGCGCGTTCGATGTCGTAATCGGCGTTCTGGATGAGCTTCAGGAGGATGTTCTCGACGTCCTCGCCGACGTAGCCCGCCTCGGTGAGCGTCGTTGCGTCGCTCGTCGCGAAGGGAACGTTCAGGATCTTGGCGAGCGTGCGGGCGAGGAGGGTCTTCCCGCTCCCCGTGGGGCCGAGCAGGAGGATGTTGCTCTTCTCGATCTCGACGTCGTCGTCCTTCCCTCCCGCGGCCAGCGAATTGATCCGCTTGTAGTGGTTGTAGACCGCGACCGAGAGCACCCGCTTCGCCTTATCCTGGCCGATGATATACTGATCGAGCTCTTCCTTGATCTCGGCGGGTTTCTTCAGCTCCACCTGCTCGGCGGGAGAAGAGGAGGGCATCTTGTCGATCATGTCCTTGCACAGCTCCACGCATTCGTCGCAGATGAAGATCCCGTCGGGACCCGCGATCAGCTTCTTGGTCTTAGATTTTTCCTTCCCGCAGAAGGAACAGCTCTGTTCGTATTTGGGCATTTCTCCTCCGAATCAACGATTATTTGTGTTTTTCGTACACCCGATCGACGAGCCCGTACTCCTTTGCCTCTTCGGCGGTGAGATAGTTGTCGCGGTCGGTGTCGCGCTCGATCTGGTCGAGGCTCTTGCCCGTGTTTGCGGCAAGAATGGTGTTCATCTTGCGCTTGATGCGCAGAATGTGCTCCGCCTGTATGCGGATGTCGCTCGCCTGTCCCTGTGCGCCGCCGAGGGGCTGATGGATCATGACTTCGCTGTTCTTGAGGGCGAACCTCTTCCCCTTCGTGCCCGAAGAGAGCAGGAACGCCGCCATCGAAGCCGCCATGCCGATACAGACGGTCGTCACGTCGCAGGTGATGTAGTTCATCGTGTCGTAGATCGCGAGCCCCGCGGAGACGGATCCGCCCGGGCTGTTGATGTAGAGCGTCACGTCTTTGGTGGGGTCCTTCGCCTCGAGGTAGAGAAGCTGCGCCACGACGGTGTTCGCCGTTGCGTCGTCGATCTCGCCGCTCAGAAAGACGATGCGGTCCTCAAGCAGACGCGAATAGAGGTCGTAACTTCTTTCGCCGCCCGAAGTGCGCTCTACGACGTAGGGGATCAGCACGTTCTTTTCGTTCA
This sequence comes from uncultured Clostridia bacterium, assembly GCA_947589335.1. Classification (GTDB taxonomy): domain Bacteria; phylum Bacillota; class Clostridia; order Christensenellales; family Borkfalkiaceae; genus Gallimonas. The sequence continues at coordinate 16,011 of CANPZH010000009.1, forward strand.
TATTATTTGTTCTCCTCGACCGTCATCTCGTTGTTCGCCTGAAGGAAGTCGAACGCCTTGGTGATCTTGATATCGTTCTCGATGTATTCGCGCTGGCGGGGATCCATCGTCTTTTCGTACTCCGCCGCCTCTTTCCCGACGCTCGCCGCCTGTTCCGCGATCTTTTTCGCGATCTCCTCTTCCTCCGCGGTGATGTTCTCGAGCTTGATGATCTTCTCGAGAATGAGCTGGTGGAGCACGGTGCGCCTCGAATCCTCTTCGAAGTTCTTCAGATAGGCTTCGCGCGTCGTGCCGAGGTAGTTGAGGTAGTCGTCGAGCCGCACGCCCTGGTACATGAGGTTGTACTCCATTCTCTGCATGGACGCCTCGGACTGGCGGTCGATCATCGCCTGCGGGATCTCCGCCGAGCTGTTTTCGGCGATCGCCGCAAGAATGGAGTTCTCCGTCTCGTTCAGGCTGCGGGATCTCGCGTTCTGCTCGAGGCGTTCGCGCACCTTCGCGGTGTATGCCTCCATGCTGTCCGAACCCATCTTCTTTGCGAACTCCTCATCGAGCTCGGGAAGTTTCTTTCCCGTGATCTTGTGCAGGACGACGGTAAAGACGGCGTCTTTCCCCGCGAGGTCCTTCGCCTGATAGTCCTCGGGGAAGGTGACGGAGATCTCCTTGGTCTCGCCGGCCGCCATGCCGACGACCCCCTCTTCGAACCCGGGAATGAAGGCGTGGGAGCCGAGCGTGAGATCGTAATCGGAAGCGGTGCCGCCCTCGAACGCCTCTCCGTCCTTCTTGCCGGCAAAGTCGATCTTGACGGTGTCGCCCATCGCGGCGGGACGGTCGGTGACTTCGACGCTCTCCGCCACCCGTTCGCGGACGCTTTCGATCTCCTTTTCGACGTCGGCGTCCGTAACAGTATACTCATACTTGCGGATTTTTATACCCTTGTAGGGACCGATCTGCACGTCGGGCTTGACGGGGATCTCCGCGACGAGGACGATCTTCTCCTCCGAGAAATCGTCGCCGAGGGAGAGCGAGGGCTCGCCCACGGGGGTGAAATTGTCCTTTTCCTTTTCGAGGATCTCGCCGTAATGCTCTCCGTAGAGCAGATTCAGCGCGTCTTCATAGAAGAGCCCCTTCCCGTAATACATTTCCAGAACATGCTTGGGCGCCTTGCCCTTGCGGAATCCGTTGACTCCGTACTTGTGCCTGTTCTGCAGGTATGCCTTGTTGTTCGCCGCCTCCCACTCTTCGGGGGAGAAGGTGATCGTGACCTTGACGGTGCTCTTTTCCGAGGGCTTGACTTCGTATTTCATTTTCTGTCTCCTGTTTCACCTTACAATCGTTCGAATCATATTTTAGCATATCGCAGGCCAAAAGGAAAGCGATTTTATTTACAATTTTGTTTTTTTACGCTATAATACCCTTATGCCGCAGGACGCTTTTACCCTCCGCCTGATCGCAAAAGAGCTCGACCAAACGCTCAGGGGCGGAAAGATCAACCGCATCAACCAGCCCGACCGCGAGGAGCTTTCCTTGATTATATACACCGGAAAGCGGACTTTGAAACTCACGGTCAGCGCAAATGCCTCCGATTGCGGGGCATATTTTACCGAGGACGAACGGGAAAATCCCCTCGTCGCCCCCAATTTTTGCATGCTGCTCAGAAAACATCTCTCGGGCGCGGAGATCCTCGGCGTCGGGACGGATGGCTTCGAACGCATCCTCGTCTTCAAATTCCTCTGCCTTTCGGACTTCTCCTCCTGCGAGCGGGAGCTCCGCTGCGAGATCATGGGCAAATACTCCAATCTCATCCTCACGCAGGGGGGCGTGATCGTCGGCGCGCTCAAAACGACCACCCTCGACGAACACTGCAAACGCCCCATCCTTCCGGGGGCGAAGTACGTCCTCCCCGCCCCGCAGGAGAAGGTCAACCCCTCCGACAGGGAGGCGCTTGCCCGTCTTCTCGCGGAGCCGAGGGAAGACCTCGCGCGGTTCCTCTTTCTGAACGTCTCCGGGCTCGCGCCCTGCACCGCGGAACAGATCGTGCGGTCCTACCGCGGAGGCTCCCTTGCGGATCACGTTTACGGCTATCTCTTCTCGGACGACGTCTCCCCCTGCGCGACGGAGAGCGACTTCTTCGCCCGCGCCGTCGAGGGGGCGAAGCCCTTTGCGACCCTCTCGGACGCCCAGTCCTACTGCTATGCCGCAAAGCGGCGGAAAAAGCGGTTCGAGGGCGGGAAACGGAGGCTGACGGGGGCGATCTCGGCGGCGGTCAAGAAGCAGGAGAAGCGGCTCGCGCAGATCCTCGACAAGCAGCGGGAATGCGCCCCGTGTGAGGAAAACCGCATCAAGGGCGAACTCCTCACCGCGCATCTCTATGCCCTCTCGCGGGGGATGAACTCCTGCGAACTGCCGAACTTCTACGACGAACAGGGCGGCAAGATGAAGATCGCGCTCGATCCCACCCTCACCCCCTCCCGGAATGCGCAGAGCTATTTCCGCCGCTACCGCAAACAGAAGCGCGCGCTCGAATTCCTCCGCCCGCAGGAGGAGGAGACGAGGGCGGAACTCGAATACTGCCTCAGTCTGCTCGCCGCGGCGGAGGCGGCGGAAAGCGCGGACGACCTCAACTCCCTCGAGGAGGAGCTCCTTGCCGCGGGGCTCATGAAGGCTCCTGAGAAAAAGGGCAAAAAGAGGACGGCGGAGATCCCCTTCCGCACCTATGAACGGGCGGGGTTTACGATCTATGCGGGACGGAACAATCTGCAGAACGACCGCCTTGTCCGCATGGGCGCGCCCGAGGACATCTGGCTGCATACGCAAAAATATCACTCCTGCCACGTCCTCATCCGCACGGAGGGAAGAGAGGTCCCGGACGACGTGCTCCTCTTCGCCGCGGGGATCTGCGTGCGCTATTCGGACGCAAAGGGCGGCGGCAAGACCCCCGTGGATTACTGCCGCGTAAACCGCCTCAAAAAGCCCCGCGGGAGCAAGGCGGGCTTCGTGACCTATTCGGAGTACCATACCATCCTCGCCGAATAAAGTTTCGCAAATTTCTTTGCTTCCTCCCCCCTCTTGCCCACCCCTTGAGGGGTGGGTGTCACGGCAATGCCGTGACGGAAGGGGTGTCGGTCGAAAAGAAATTTGCGAGGGGTTAGGAAGTTCGATTTCATGTAACCCCGTCGCCCGCCCACGATCTGCCTTGCACAGACACGAAGCCGCAGGTATGCGGCAAATGCAGTCCCGCAGCGCAGAAGCGTGGTTCTGCTCGCGGTACGCTATTAAGGAGGGCGGATTATTCTTGCTGTCCCCTTGAGGGTCATAAGACGCCATTCTGCCGATCAGCCCAGTGGGCTGTCGGCGGCGGCTTATGGTGAGTGAGCGCATTCTCAGCGCGAACGGTGACCGAGG
>CANPZH010000010.1 GCA_947589335.1 uncultured Clostridia bacterium
CCTAACCCCTCGCAAATTTCTTTGCCCTCAGTATGCCCCGCAGGGAGTTCTGAATAAAGAAATTTGCGAAACTTATTCGCAAAAATAAAGCGGCGGCAAAATTGCCGCCGCCCAAAAGGCTTTTACAGTTTTCCCGCTGCGAGCAGGATGAGGATATAGACGAGTGTGAGCGCCGCAAGCGTGATGAGCATGGGGAGCACCATCTTCTTCATGACGCCGAAAAAGGTGTGCATCCGCTCCTTGAATTCCGCCTTCTGCTGCGGAGTCCGCTTGCGGGTGCCGCTCATATCCGCGACCGTCGAGTTGTCGTCGTAATAGATGACCTTGACCTTCTTCTCCTTCTTCGTTCCGTCGTCCTGCGGAACCTTGCCGCCCCCGGACATCAGTCCTCCTGCGGATAGAGATGGCAAGACGCAAAGTGCCCGGGCTCGTATTCCCGGTATGCGGGCGCGATGTGCTTGCAGATCTCCATTGCCCTCGGGCAGCGCGTGTGGAACTTGCACCCCTTCGGCGGATTCGCCGGCGAGGGGATATCCCCGCTCAACACGATACGGTTCATCTTGACGTCCGGATTGGGATTGGGGACCGCCGAGAAGAGCGCCTGCGTGTAGGGATGCAGAGGATTGGAGAAGATGTCCTTCTTGTCGCCGAATTCCACCATCGACCCGAGATACATGACCCCGATGCGGTCGGAGATGTGCTTGACGACGGACAGATCGTGCGAGATGAACAGATAGGTGAACCCGAGATCGGTCTGGAGCCGTTTCAACAGGTTGATGATCTGCGCCTGGATGGACACGTCGAGCGCGGAGACGGGCTCGTCGCAGACGACGAGCTTGGGATTGACCGTGAGCGCGCGGGCGATACAGATCCTCTGGCGCTGGCCGCCCGAGAACTCATGCGGATAGCGTTCGTAGTAATAATCTCTGAGACCGCATTGCTCCATGATCTTCAGGACGTAATCCTTGACCTCCGCCGCGGGCACGATCTTGTGCACCTTCACGGGTTCGGAGAGGATGCCGCCCACCGTACTGCGCGGAGGGAGGGAGGAATAGGGATCCTGGAAGATGATCTGCATCTTGGTCCTGAGCGGTCTCATCTTGGCGGAATTGTAGCCGGCGATGTCCTCGCCCTCGAAAAAGATCTGCCCCGACGTCGGACGGTAGAGCTTGAGAATGGTCCTGCCGAGGGTCGTCTTGCCGCAGCCCGACTCGCCGACGATGCCGAGCGTCTCCCCCGCTCTCAGCTTGAAGGAGACGTCGTCGACGGCGCGGAGAGAGACGAGCACTTTGCCCGAGAGAGACTTCTTCAGCGGGAAGTACTTCTTGAGGTGGCGGACTTCGAGCAATGCGTCGGGATCGGGCGGGAGTTCCATGTCCGCCTTCGCCCGCTCATCGCGCACTTGCTGCTCGGCAGCGGCTTCGGCGGCGTCGTCGAAGCCGGCATACTCGCCGCTTCCCGCCTCCCGTTCCTCTTTTTTGAGCTCTTCTTTTTCGAGCGCCTCTTCGTAAGACTCTGTCCTTTTAATGCTCATCGCCGTTCTCCTTGGCGTCGGTATTGGCGTACAGATGGCAAGCGACCCAATGGGTCGGGCTCACCTGCACCATCTGAGGATAGTCGCCGTAGCACTTCTCGTTGCAGCCGGAGCAGCGCTCGCGGAAGTAACAGAAGTCGGGCATGTCGATGGGATTGGGCACGTTCCCGGGGATATTGAAGAGGGAATCCGAATCGGAATCCATCGTGGGTTTGCTCTTTTGCAGACCGATCGTATAGGGGTGCATGGGATGATGGAAGATCTCCGAAGCCGTCCCCTGTTCGATGATCCTGCCCGCGTACATGACGACGACGTAGTCCGCCATCTCCGCGATCACGCCGAGGTCGTGGGTGATCAGCAGGATGGAGCCGTTGATCCGGTCTTTCAGCCCGCGGAGAAGATCGAGGATCTGCGCCTGTATGGTCACGTCGAGCGCGGTCGTCGGCTCGTCCGCGATGATGAGGCGGGGGTTCCCCTCGAGCGCCATCGCGATCATCACACGCTGGCGCATACCGCCTGAGAGTTCGTGCGGATAGCTCTTGTAGACGCGCTCGGGCATTGCGATCCCGACGAGGTTGAGCATCTCGATGGAGCGCTTTTTCGCCTCCTCCTTGGTCGCTCCCGGCACATGCAGCAGGGTGACTTCGTCGAGCTGGTTGCCGATCGTGAACACGGGGTTCAGAGACGTCATGGGTTCCTGGAAGATCATCGCGATCTGTCTGCCGCGGAGACGGTACATCTCCTTGATCGGCATCTTCGCGATGTCGAACACCTTCTCCTCCATTTCGTAGAGCTTGGTCCCGTATTCGTCCCGCTTCTGCCTGCGCTCGAGCACGGGCTCGCCGTTTTTGTCGACCTTGGGCACCCGCTCGCGTTCATACAGCGTTCTGCCCTTTCCGTCCTTGGCGATGCGGGGCTCCGTCTTGGGATTCCCCTCCCCGTCGAGCACGGGATTCCCCTCTCCGTCGAGCACGGGATCCGAAACGATCTCGCCCTTTTCGTCCCGTTCATAGACGGGCTTTCTGGGGCCCTTGACGTAGACGGGGTCGTAGATGGGCTCACCGTTCTCGTCGTTCTCCCAGACGGGGATGGGCTTGCCGTTCTCCAGCTTGAAGTCGAAGGACTTGAAGCGGATGGAGCCCGAGGCGATCTGCCCGGACGGCCCCTGCAGGAGCCGCATGACGGACATGCTCGTGACCGATTTCCCGCAGCCCGACTCCCCGACGATCCCGACGGTGGAGCCCTGCGGCACTTGGAAAGAGACGCCGTTCACGGCCTTGACGACGCCCTGATCGGTATAGAAATAGGAGTGCAGATCCTCCACTTCGAGGATGTTCTCCCGGTCCTTCATCTCGCTGAGGAATTCCGATTCGGGCAGCTTGCGCTTCTTGAGCTTTTCGAGCCTGCGCATCTCCCGGTTATTGGCTTTGGCGATGGCGCGGACCTCTTTGCCCGTGAGATAGTGCTTCTTCTCACGGACGGGCGCGTCATCCGGTTGTTTCTGGAAGGGAAGTTTCATGTCATCTCCTCATCTTGGGGTCGAGCGCGTCCCGAAGGCCATCGCCGACAAAGTTGAATCCGAGCACTGCGATGATGATGCAGATCCCGGGCGGCCCCCAGATATTGAAGTGATTTTCGAGGATCGCCTGCTGCTCCGCGGAGTTGACCATCGCGCCCCACGACGCGAAGGGCGCCTGCACGCCGAGCCCGAGATAGGAGAGCGACGCCTCATACAGGATCATGCTGCCGAGGCTGAGCGTCATCGCGACGATCAGCTGCGGCATGACGTTCGGAACGAGATGTTTGAAGATCTTCCGCGCGGTGGAAAAGCCCATCGCCTCCGCCGCGACCATGTATTCCTGTTCCCTTAAAGAGAGGATCTGCCCGCGGACGAGCCGCGCCGTCCCCGACCAGGAGAAGATCGTGAGGAAGATCATGAGATAGTAGATGCGGTCTGAGCCCTTGATCCCGACCGAGTCGAGCACGGAGCCCAAAATGAGCAGGATGGGAAGTCCGGGCAGACACATCAGGATATCGCAGATACGCATGATGACGTTATCGACCCAGCCGCCGAAGTAGCCCGCGATCCCGCCGAAGATGACGCCGATGATCGTGATCGCGAACACGGCGATAAAGCTGATCGCAAGGGACTTCTGTCCGCCGTACATCAGACGGACGAAGACGTCCATGCCCGATTCGTCCGTGCCGAGCAGGTGTCTCGCGCTCGGCGGAGCTTCCTTGTTGAGACCGGTCGCAAATTCGATGGTCTGTTTGAAGGAGACGCCGTCGTCGTCGGTGACGTCCTTCTCGTACTGATAGTCGACCGCGCCGGTGTAGTCCGTCTCCGTCTCCCCCCAGCGGGTGTAGACGACGGGTCCGAGCCACGAGAAGAGGATGAGCGCGGCGAGCATCACGAGCCCGATGATGGAGAGCTTGGAGCGGAAAAACCGCCTTGCGACCATCCGTCCGGGCGACATGAGCCGAAGGTTCTTATCGAGGGGCTTCTCGCCGTCCTCGATCCCGCCGGCGTCCGCTGCGGAAACCGCGTCGAGCCCGCCCGCCTTCTCGGCGGGAGAGAGCTCCGCGGTCTCTTCCGCGGGGAAATTCTCCTGTACGGGATCGGTTTGATTGGTTTTCTGATCTGCCATTGGGATCTCCTTAGTTGAGTTTGACGCGCGGGTCGACGACCATATACATGAGGTCGGACAGCAGCACGCCGATGACGCTCAGGATGGCGAGGAACATGTTATAGCTCATGATGACGGGGATATCGACCTGCTGGACGGCTTTGAGCGCCCACTGCCCGATCCCCGGCAGGTTGAAGACCTGCTCCGTGATCATCGCGCCCGAGAAGAGGGACGGGAGGATGCCCGCCATCATCGTGACGATGGGGATCATCGTGTTCCGGAGGGCATGCTTGTAGATGACCTTCGTCTCCTTGAGCCCCTTCGCCCGCGCCGTGCGGATATAGTCGGAGTTGAGCACCTCGAGCATGTTCGTGCGCATGTAACGCATCGTCCCGCCGACGCTCAGAATGACGGTGGAGACGATCGGAAGCGTCAGATGGCGCAGATAGTCCGAGAGCTTTGCGAATCCCGTGAGCACCTGGGAGGTATCCTCGAGCCCGGCGGGATAGAACCAGCCGAGCTGATGGGCGAACGTGTTCTGCAACACCCGCGCGAGGAAAAAGGACGGGAGGGAGATCCCGACCATCACGAGCACGGTGACGACGTAGTCGCGGATGGAATACTGATGGGTCGCCGCGGTGACGCCGAGCGGGATCGCGATGAGATACTCGAAGATGATCGCAACGAAGGCGACGCCGAAGGAGACGCCGATATGGGTGGACATCTCTTCGAGCACGCTCGTGCCCGTCTGGAAGCTCTCGCCGAGGTCGAGACGGCAGAGCGCCCACAGCCACGTCCCATAGCCCTGGATCATCTCCCAGAAGGTGGGATCTTTCGTGATGCCGTAGGAGCGGCGGAGCGCGTCCTCCATCTCCTGCAGAGCGGCGCCGGAGTTGGATCCGCTGCCGCCGCTCGCCTGGGAGAGCGCCGCCATTCTCTGTTCGATGAAGTCATAGGGCATGCACCGGACGAGAATGTAGATGATCAGGGATACGCCGAGCAGGATGATGATCGACAGCCCCAACCGTTTGAGGATATATTTCAACATAGGGATGCTCCCAAAAGTTTAGTCGGTGAACTCGACTTCCCAGATCTTGGAAAGCGGAGACGTGTAGGAGTTGATGGATTCGGGAAGAGTCTCCTTCTTGATGACGTTGAGGTTGTATGCGTACAGCGTCTGTCTCTGGTAGAGGGGCATTTCGACGGCGAGGTCGAGCACGAGCCCCATCGCGGTCTTGTAGAGGGAGATCCGTCCGGGCTGGTTTTCGCCGTTTCCGTCGGTATAGTCCTTCTGGGAGTCGATCTTGCGGGCTGCGTCGATGTAGGTCGCGAGCGTATCGAGGGTGTCGCGTTCCTCCTTGTACTCTCCGCTCGAATCGTTGAGGATGTCGTCATAGCCCCATGCGAGGACGCTCGTCGCCGTGGAATTCTTGTGATAGACCTGGTACATATCGGGGTCGATCGTGGAGCCCCATGCAGCCGCCCACACTTCGAGCGAACCCGTCGAGAGCTTCATCAGCGCGCTGGCGTCGGGCTTCAGGGTGATCGTGAAGTGCTGGCCGCCGAGCATGCTGTCGGGAATGGCGTTGAGGATATCCATCGCCTTCTTGAAGACGAGGTATGCGGGGTGTTCGTACATGTTCGAACCCGCGATCGTGAAGGTGATATCGAGGTCGAGGTTCCCGCCGTTCACTTCGGCGCGGGCGGCCTGGACGTATCTCACGATCTCGGCGACGGCCTTCGGATACTTGTCGAGGATGCTCTCGGCGGTCTCCGTCGAGGAATTGTCGTTCCACGTCATGTAGTCCTTGCCGTTCTGGTCGTTTCTGTGCGCGGTCGGGTTGGCGCCGTCGTAGTCGTAGCCGGTCTCTCTCGGATAAGCCCAGCTCACTGCGGACATCGGCCAGCCGATCGTGACCGCGGTGCCGCGGGAGTAATATTCGAGCGCGAGGCTGGTATCCATCGCCGCCATGAGCGCCTTTCTCAGGTTGAGCTGCTTGATATAGCCCGCGTTGATGCCGATATAGCCGTAGCCGAGCTGCCAGGTGCTGACGGAACCGACGCCCTTGCTCTCGAGGTCTGCGATCTCTTCATAGTTCTCGACCGTGAACTGGGGTTCGACGAAGTGCACCTGTCCGCTCTCGAGCGTGGAGAGCGCGTTCGAGGAGCTGATGACCTGATAGTGCATGTGCTCGATCTTGGGTTCGCTCGACGTCTTGCCGTCGAGGGAGAAGTGAGGATTGGACTTGTAGTAGACGATCTGGTTGCTGTAGAACCCGGTCGCGGTGGGTTTGTCGCTGTCGTTCACGTCCGTTGCGATGTAGGGACCTGCGCCGAGCGGCACCTTGTTCTTGCTGACGCCCCAGGTGTTCTCGCCCTGGAGAATGCTCTTGTGGAAGTCGAAACTTGCCCAGACGACGCCGAACTGATCGTTCGCGATGTCGACATGGATGTTGTTCCACACTTTATCGTCCGTATCGCCGCTGTTGAGGTGCTCCTGCGTGACGGAGCTCTTCGCCTCGGGGTCGGAATAGTAGTGGCAGGGAGCGACCGTGAAGGAGAAGTTCCACTCCGCCTTGGGGTCGTTGCCGTCGACGACGATCCTGAGGACCGCGTACTTCGAAGGATCCTTGACGGAACCGTCTTCGTTGTAGTCGCCGTTCGCATAGTTTGCGATGGGGTAGGACTTGCCGTTGATCTCGATATCCGTCAAAGCGTTCTCCATATGGCCGAGGGAACGGATACCTTCGATGTTCTTATATCTGAGTTCGCCTTCCTTCAGATTGCCGTGCAGGATGATGTCTTTCGCCTTTGCGACGTAGTCGGAGAATACCTCCGTACCCGTTGCCCAACGGGTGAGGATGTTATCGAACTCGGAGGGGATATAGGTGTTGTAGACGCGGTTGATCGCATCCTCCTGCGTCTTGATGGTGGAGGGATCGTAGTTGAGGTCGACGTATTCGATCTTGGTCAGATCCTGCGTCTTCCCCTCTTCCTGCGGGTGCTTCACGGTCGCGAGACCTTCGTTGTACATGAAGGACGTGATCTCGTCGAAGCCTGTCGCGATCTTCTTGCCCTCATAGCGGATCTCCGCGGATTTGTAGGGTTCCTCCGTGAAGGCCTCCTTCGCGCTTCTGAAGTCGCTCTCGAGCTCGAGGCGGAAGCGGCCCTTTGCCTCGTCGGAGCCGTCCTCCGCGTCGGGATCGCCGGTGATGTCGTTATAGTCCGCAAGGAGCTGTGCCCGCGCCTTTTCGGGATCGGTCTCGCCGATCGCCTGCATGTAGGCCTTGCCGGGGGTCGTCTCGTTGATGAGTGCGCGCATCTGATCGGGCGTTGCAAGGTAGGTGACGTTTGCGCCGCTGCCCTGTGCGAAGTTGTCGTGATAGAGGGTGAGCATTTCCTGGCGGCGGTTGGTCGCATAGTCATTCGCCTTCGAAGCGAGCTGCGCCTCCTGGTTGGTATCGGTCGACTGGGAACGGTATCTCGCAAGACCGATGATCGCCGTCGAGTACATGGTCGTCGAACCCGTGTATGCGGGATCGAGATAGACGTACAGGTTAAAGAGCACGTCGTTCATCGTGACGGGGGTGCCGTCCGAGAACTTGAGCCCGTTTTTGAGGACGAAGTAATACTCGGTCGTGGAGTTCTCCTCCCCGAGAGGATTCTTGGGCTGGTTGGTCCGTTTTTCCCAATCCAGCACGACGGTGGGCTCGTCGTCCCCTGCGACAAGCGCGCCGTTTTCATTCGTGGTGAGCATGGAGATCTGCGTCTGTCCGACGACATCCATATCGGTGCCCGCGGTGGAGTAGAACGGATTGTAGAGCTCGTTCAGTTCCTCCGTCATGATGACGAGAGCGTCCTTATTCGTGGGGATATTGCCGCCGCAGCCGGCAAGGAATCCCAGCCCGAGGACGGCGCTCACGCTGCACGCCGCTATCTTCGTTGCAATGCCCTTTTTCATGTTGCTTTCTCCTTATATCGAAAATGTTTTTCTACCTTGATCTATGATCGCGGACGGATGAAGGCGTTACGCCCCCTCTCCCTCCGTTTCTTCCTGTACCGAACGGGTGAAGGTGTACGTTTCCCCTCCCTCCGTCTCTTCCACCGTGATCGTATCGCCGAAGGTGATGCGGCAGATCCCGCCGTGCCACCAGAAGAGCAGCCCCTCGGGATAGGAGTAGACCGTGACCGAAACCTCCGTGGGGATCTCGCTCGCGTCGTCCGTCAGCCGTTCGGAGATGCGGACAACGCCGTTTTTCAAGATCGTGATCGTGTACTTCTTATCCTCCGTCGCAAAGACACTGTCTCTGTAGCCGTCCGGAATGACGTACTGTTCTTTGCTGCCGATCGTGACCTTGCCGTGCTCGTCTGCCGAGGCGACGATCCCGAGCCCCTCCTCGAGGGTGACGGAAGCGTCGATGCCCTCGGTATAGAGGTTGCCCGTCACGAGGCCGACGTCATACAGGTGCGGCGGTTCGCCGAACTGGCCCGTATCGGGGTTGTATACCCCTCTCGGGATGTACACGTCCATGCCGATGTGAAGGGTCCCCTGCACGGTGACGTCCTTCATCACGGCGCCGTCTTCGACCGAACCTGCGAACGCGCCGAAGAGGGAGCCGACTTCGACGGACGCCTCCTCGAGCCGATAGGTGAGCCCGGTGAAGCGGACATTGTCGAAGACGCAACCGTCTGCGATCGTCCCGAACAGACCGCCGCGGGTGTTGGACGAATCCGTCTGGCGGACGGTGACGTTCTTAATCGCATGGCCGTTCCCGCGGATGGAGCCCATAAAGCGCCCCGTCGAGAACGCCTGCGGCCAGGCGGGCGCCTCGCCGTCCGTGCCCGCCGCGAAGTCGATATCGGCCGTGAGCTCGAAGTTATGGTTGAGCGCCGCATTGGCGACGAGCTGTTCCGCTTTGCCGATACGGTACCAGAGCCCGTCGTCCCATTCGGCGTAGTATGCGGAGTAGCCGTTCTCGGAGGTCGCCGTCACGGGATCCCAAGTTCCCTTGTTCTCCAGAACCTCAACGGGCTGAGACTCCATTGCGGAGTCGGTATAGGCGCGCAGGAAAGTCTTCTCGCGGGAGACGTCGATGCTGAGCTTGCCGTAGTCGAGCGCGCCCGTCTCCGTGTTCCATGCGGGGATGGCAAGGGTGCGGTTTTCCTCCGCGTCCGCCTGCGTAGGGTCGAATTTATAGTCGGCGAAGACTTCCCAGCCCGTCTCCGTCTCGCCGTAGAGTTGGTAGGAGTAGAAGGGCACCCATGCCGCATAGAGCGTGAGCGCGACCTCCCCTTCCTTGTATTCATAGTCGAAGTCCGCGCCGCCGAAGACGGAGGTATCGAAGTCCCACGGATCGGCATAGGTGTATCCGAAGGACTTGCCGTGGACGGACGCCGCCTCAAAGTCGATGACGATGTTCCCGCGGTCCTCATCCACTTCGAGCGGAATGGGCTGCTGATATTCGTCGAGCACCCTACAGCCGTCTTCGTCGAGGACATAGTTCTCGTCGTCCGTGCGGTAGTTGCGCACCTGATACCAGCCCGCCAAAAAGTAACCGACTCTCGAGATGTTCACGGGGTTTTCGGTGCGGCGGGGATCGTCGGGACGGACGAGCTTCACGCCCTTCTGCACGTCGCTGAGACGGTAGGTATCGACAATGCGCACGTTCTCGTTCTCGAGCGCCTTGCCGCCGTTCAGGTCGAAGCAGACGGAAACGGTGTAGCCCTGCTCCGCGAGATCGGGATAAGGGCTCTCTTCGGCGCACGCGCCGAGGACGAGCGTCCCCGCGCATGCCGCCGCCAATGCAATGATGATCTTCGTTTTCTTTTCCATATAAATTCGCGTTCGCGGATTACCGCTCGTCCTCTTCCGGCGTCTCTTCCGTCGTATCTTCGGCGTTCTCTTCCGAGGTCGCTCCGGCGTCATTCTCTGCCGCTTCGGTCTCTTCCGCGCCGTCCTCTTCCGCTTCGGGCTCTCCGTGCTTCTTTTTCAGCACGAGGATGAGGACCACGGCTCCCGCGATGAGCAGAACTCCCGCCGGGATGGAGATCCCGAGCGCGACCGCGAGCACGGGGAATTCGTCATCCGTTTCTCCCGGTTGTTCTTCGGCGGGCGTATCGCTTCCCCGCTTGAGGAATTCGATCGCGCTCTCCGCCGCCTCGAGAATGCCGATCTCGTCGTTCAAAAGATATTTCTGATCCTCGGTGAGCGCGTTGTAGAGCGCGCGCAACTCGGTGACTTCGCCCTCCCATTCGAGGGTGACGTCTACGGGAGCGGGCAGTGCGCGGATGCGGTTTGCGATCTCCACCGTGCGGTCCTCCATCTCGAGCGCGCCTTCCAGTGCGGCGTCGAAATAGCGGAAGTACAGCCAGTTCTCATAGCCGTTGCCGTTCATCGGGCGGACCATGACGAGCGTCTTCGCGTCGTGGGCCTCGATCCCTTCCTCGGTGCCGATCTCCGCCACGAAGTTCGCGCCGTAGAGCACCGTCGTGGCGTCGGCGTTCCATTGGTCGAATGTGACGATGCCGAGCCCGGCGCCGCCTCTTGTCGTGCCGATCATGCGGAGGTAGACGCCCGAAGAGCTCTCCTCCACAGAGGTATCGTACTGTTCCTCGAGAATGGGAACTTCGAGGCTCCTGAACACGACGACTCCGAGGCTGTTGCAGCCGTAGAATGCCTTGTCGCCGATCGCCTTGATCTCACGGGCGAGGGTGACGACCGCAAGACCGGTACTGCGGAATGCCTCCGCGCCGATCCGGACCGTCCCGTCCTCGACGGTGTAGGTGATCCCCGTCTTCCCGAGCGGGTAGCAGATCAGTTCGAGCCCGCCGTTGGGCGCCGTGCGGTACAGAACGCCGCCGATGACCTTGATCCCGTCCGTGCCGACCTCGAAGGTATCCGTGCCGCCGCGCTCGAAGACGAGCTCTTTGCAATCCGCGAAGGGATTCTCGCCGATCTTTTCGAGCAGGTCGCCGAAGGTGACATCCGTGACTGCGGAGGAGCGGAAGGCAAAGCTGCCGACTTCGACTGCCGCCGTAAGATCCGCCTCCGTGAGCGCGGTCCCTGCGAATGCGCTGTCGCCGATGACCGAGATCTCGCCGAGGTTGACGGAGGTGAGCGCGGTGCAGCCCGCAAAGGCGTTCGCCCCGACCTCTGCGCCCGCCGCCACTTCCGCGGAGGCGAGTGCGATACAGTCGTTGAAGGCGTCGCTGCCGATGACCGTGATATTGCGGAGGTCGATGTCGGAGAGCAGCTCGCAATATGCGAATGCAGCGTCTCCGATCGCCTCGATGCCTGCGCCGAGCACGACCGACTCGAGCAGCCTCGAATTCGCAAACGCGCCTTCGCCGACTGCGGGAACGGGGTTGCCCGCTTCGTCCGCCGAGTCCGCCGCGGAGGTCAGATCGACGTGCGTGAGCCCGGGCGCACGGTAGAGGAGGGTGGTGTAGAGGATCTCGCCCTGCGCCTCATTGACGTAATAGCGGTAGGAAGGCAGGGTGGAGAACGCATAGGCGCCGACCGATTTTGCCCTGCTCAGGTCGATCTCGGTGACGGTGGCTGCGCCCATGAAGGCGCCATCGCCGATGACTGCGCCGTCGCCGATCTCGATGACGGAAAGTCCGCCCGTCCCCTCCTCTCCGTCGATGCCGAGCCCGGCGCCGCGGAAGGCGGAGTCCGCAATGACCGCGTTCTCGCCGATGCTCAGCTCGGAGATCGAGGAGTTGTATGTGATGTCGTAAACTTGGAAGACCATGCCCTGGATCGTCTCGGGAAGGCGCGCCGCGATCCCGGAAAGGGCGGAGAATGCGCCCATGCCGATGACGGCGTCATTGCCGATCGTGACGGACGAGAGCGCGCGGTCGCCGTAGAAAGCTCCCTCGCCGGCCGTCACGCCGTCTCCGAGATCCACCGATCTGAGGGTGTTGATGCTTCCGAAGGAATATGCGCCGGCCTGCGTCCCGTCGGGCAAAGTGACCGCCGTGAGCGCCGTGCCGAAGAAGGCGTAATCGCCGATCGTGATGTCTTCCGAAAGCTCGGGCAGACGGGTGATCGCGGTCAGGGCAAATGCCTCCGTGCCGATCCCGGTCAGCTTGCCGAGGGAGACGTTTGCGAGCGACTCGCAGCCCGAGAAGGCGTAGTCCCCCACCGACGTGACGCTCTTCAGGGTCGCCGATCTAAGACCCGTTGCCGAGGAGAAGGCGCCCGTGCCGATCTCCGTCACCGTGTTGTTCTGATAGGTCACCGCCTCGGGCACGACGAGAACGACCCGTTTGCCCGTTGCGTCGAGCAGCGCCTGTCCGTTCTGGTCCGAGATGAAGTTCGGGTTGCCGGAAGCCGTGAGCCTGCCGATCGCCGTCCCGCGGAGAGCGTCCTGGCCGATGACCTCGACCGCAGGCCCGATCTCGAGCGAAGCAAGTTTCGTGCAGCCGTCGAAGAGTCCCGCCGGAATGACGCTGGCGTTGATCTTCATCGACGTGAGCCCCGAGCAGTTCTGGAAGGCGCCCGCGCCGACTTTGACGGAGGCCGCCTTGATCTCAAAGCGCGTGAGATGGCTGTTGTTCGCAAAGGCATATGCGCCGATGGACTGCGCCGTCTCGGGGAAGGTGATCGAGGTGAGGTAGTTCCCGCCCGCGCCCTCTTCGCTCGCGAAGGCGTAATTGCCGACCGCGATGATCGAATCCAGCGGGAAGCGCATCAGGTTGCCGCAGCCGTAGAAGGCGTACTCGTTGATGAACTGCAGATGGTTCACGCCGTTGCGGAACTCGATTGTCTGCAGTGCCGAGCAGCCGTAGAACGCGCCGACCTGGATCTTGGTCAGGGTCGTGGGCAGGGTGATCTTCGTGAGCGCCGTCAGGTTCGCGAACGCATACGGCCCGATCACTTCGATCCCCTCGGGAAGGATGACTTCTTTGATGGTATCGTCGCCGATGAAGGTCGGCTTGGTCGCCAAAGGATCCTCTTCGCTGATGACGTCGCCCGCGTCGAGGTCCTTGGGGATATAGCGGTAGTTGGAGAAAGCGTACTGGGAGATCTCCGTCGAACCGAAGCTGTCGGGGACGACGACAGTGCCGCCGAGGCCCGAATAGGTCGCAAGATAGGGACCGTTCGTCGTGTACGCCTCTTTGACGGTGACCGCGACCGTCTGGGAATACACGGTCGGCCTGTATGCGCCGAGGCTGCCGTCCTCGTTCTCGTATGCGGGATCCCACATGAGCACGCTGACCGTCACCGTGGTGTTACGCTCGGAATTGTAGTGTTCGATGATGTTGCCGTCGGCGTCCAGCCGCACGTTGAGCGCCGTGATCCTGCCGTTTTCGTCGACGTCGGCAACGCTCGGGTTCCCGCTCGAGAACTCGACTTTGTACATGCCGGGCTCGAAGTAGTTCTCCAGTTCATAGAGGAGGGTGACCGATTCGGACGGGAACATCTTCAGCGTGCGGGAATTGCCCGCGAAGAGGATCTGCTGTCCCTCCGCCGTCGCCTTTAGGTCGCGCTCGTCGGTAGACATGCGGTAGAAGACCTTGTTGACGGTGTAGCCCGTGAGGCGGAAGGACTCCGCGACGGGCGGATCGAAGTATTCATACCCCTCGTCGTTCTCGCCGAGGACGTGCACGGTGAGGTAGGCGGGCTGCGTCTTGCTGCCGGGATGGTTGCTCTCGGCGATAACGGTCGCCGTGCCTGCGGAGACGCCGATCACCTTGCCGTTGACGATGCGGATGATCCCCTCCCCGCCGCGCTGGACGGAGTAGTTGAGGGATTCCCGCCAGACGGTATCCTGCGTGGGCAGGATGTTGGGCTTGAGCTCGTAGGTCTGGTTGACGCTGATCGTGACGCCGTCTCCGCCCTCGCCGTTCTCGTCTGCGACCATCTCGGGGAATTCGATCGCCTTGATGTCGTCGGGAATGGTGAGCTCGAAGGTGGAGATGTTCTGCGCGTAGTCATACGCCTGGATGATGAAGCTGTTCCCGTTGTGCGATTTCTTGAGATCGTCGAGGTAGTCGGTCAGTTCGATCTGCACGGTGCTCGTCGAATTGCGCGCGCCCATGACGGGGATGATATACTGCTGGAAGGGCTGGAGCCCGTAGGAACCGTTCTCTTCGAAGACGTACCCGGGCATGATCCCCTCCACATAGTGGTTATCGAAGATGTCGACGTTCGCGAAGAGACGGTTCTTCTTCGCGTCGCTGTCGTATTCGAAGGTATAGGTGACGCCCGTGACGACGGGAGCCGTGAAGTCGGTGTAGAACGGGATCTCGAAGGTGTTTTTGAGGTTGGTGGAGAGCCCGCCGTCTTCGCCGTAATCGAGGTAGCCCGTTACCTTTAATATATATTTGGTGTTGTTCTTGAGGTCATGTTCGCGGACATAGAACTCCACGTCGAGCGCGGAGGGATAGATCGCCGCGCCGCCGTTGTGCGCCTTGTACTGGTTCCACTCCGTTCTCTCCCAGATGACCTCCCCCGTCGTCGTATCCGTAATGGTCGTGACGACCCGCTTTGCGCCGCGGAGAAGTCCGAGGTTGATCGAGTTGATGTTGTTCACGCCCCCGTTTTCGCCCTCCTGGTTGGTGAGCGCGATGCGGTCTCTGTCCGCCGAGATCTTGTTCGTCGACGAGGGATCCTGCTGGAACATGTAGGCGCCGAGGTAGGCGATATAGTCCTGATACGTCCCGCCGATGGGTCTCGTCGCATAGGCGTCCGGGAGGACCTTTTCGTCGATGTCCTTGGAGTCGTCGAGCTCGTCGCGGTTGGTCTCGAAGTAGTCGATATCGAAGAGAGGCGCCTGCGTCCAGTCGCCGTAGAAGGCGAGGTAGGGAATGTTCAGGTCGATCGTCTCTCCGTCGTGGGAGAGGGTGACGTAGCCCTCGACGTACATGCCGTTGGCGAAATTCGCGTCGAGATAGTCTTTGTCCTGTCCGCTGAGGGAGATCGTGACCGTCACGACCGCCGTCTGCTTGCCGTCGACATAGACCTTGTTGCCGTCGCTCGAACCGTTCTGCACGCTCGCGACGAGGACCTCCGCGCCGCCGAGGATATACCCCTTCTCGGTGACCGTCCTGTCGCCGCGCGCCGTGAGCGTCGCGCTCACGCCCTCGGTCATGACGATCGCGTCCACGTCATAGGAGAGCCTGTCGCCCGTGAGGTTGACAATGTTGAATTTGAGAGAATAAAGTCCGGTCTTTTGGGGGTCGTCGCCCACTTCGATCTTCGCCTTGTCGATGACCTGCTCGGGGTCCTCTCTGTCGTACCCCTCGAGATAGGCCTTTGAACTCGTCGCCTTGGCGAGATTTGCGAGCCCTGCCCCCTGTTTCCGCACGGAGAAGGGCAGCCCGTTCGTGTTGTAGGCGATGTCCGCCGTGGACATCATGAGCTGGTTGACGATCGCGGTGATCCGCTGTCTCGTCGCATTGTCGTTCCCGGTGAGGGAGAAGGTGTCTTTGACGTACTGGCGGACGAGCGCCGTGACGCCCGCCTGGTTGGGGCATGCCATCGACGTGCCGGACAAACGGTCGTAGCTGTTCCCGGGGACCGCGGAATAGATGTCGCCGCCGTGCGCCGTGATCTCGGGCTTGATGCCGAGGTCGGGCGTGGGACCCCACGAGGAGAAGTTGGACATGAACGGCCCCGCTTCCTGTTCGCGGCTGACCGAGATCTTCCTCTGCTCCGCCGGTGCGGAGATGAGCATCATGCCGTCGTCGAGCGAGACGGAGCAGACCGCGAAGTCGCGGACTTCGCCGATCGTCATCGAGATGTCGCCCGAGACGTTGTTGTAGATGATACAGCCCGCCGCGCCGTGGTTTTTGGCGATGCGCGCCTTCTCTTCGAAGTTGGTCTGCCCTCTCTTGACGAGCGCGATCTTGCCCGCGAGCGCATCCGAGCCGGGATAGGAGGCGTAGTCCGCCTCTCTTCCGACGCCGGGAATGACGACGTATTCGTATTCGAACACCTCGCGGCTGTTCGGCTTGTCTTTGAGCAGGAGCTCGACGAAGTCGAGGGGCTCCGACGCACGGTCGGACGCCTCGGTGTAGTAGATGATCGTGCCGTTGAAGAGCAGGTACGGCGTCTTGACGCCGCTAATGGAGGCGACGGAGAGCGCCGCGTCGTACGTCGAGGGAGAGCCGACCGTTGCGGTATCGGGGTTGGAGGTGAGCCCGAGGTTGCCGTTCTTCTCCGAGCCGAAGGTCGAGTTATAGTCGTTGGAGGCAGCCGCCACAAGGCTGATGCCGCTCTCTTTGACCTTGGAGTAGATGACCTCGCGGGCGCTGCCGTCGACCTCGCGGCTGAATCCCGCGGAGGAACCGAGGGACATGTTGATGACGTCCACGCCGAGGGTGACGCAGTCTTCGAGCGCCGCGATGAGCCAGGACTGTCTCGCGCCGTTGGTCGACTCCGAGAAGACCTTCATGACCGCAAGCTGCGCGTTGGGCGCCACGCCGCGGATCTCGTCGTCCTGTCCGACCATGATGCCTGCGACGTGCGTGCCGTGCACATTGTTGATTGGACAGACTTCCGCATCCCCGTCCGCATAGTCATAGGCGAAGGGGACCTTGGGATTGAGATAGACTTCCGCCGCCGTGAGGTCGGGCGAGGTCGTCTTTGCCGCAAGACGGTTCAGCCGTTCGTTGATATAGTCGCTGTCGATGACCTCTTCGCCCTCGAAGTTATCGGGATCGAAGGCGGGATGGGTGTAATCGAGACCGGTGTCGAGCACGGCGATGACCGTTCCGCTCCCGCTGTAGGGGGAATCGGAACTGTCGAAGATCCCCGTCGGATAGACGTTGACTTCGTTCTCCACGACCTGCGTCTCGCAGGCGGCGTACTCTTCGCCGACCATGACGCCCGCTTCGCCGTCGACGGCGTTGCAGAATTTCTCGAACTGGTCGGCGCGGATGATCGCCTCGAACCCGCCCATCAGCGTGTCGTAGGTGTAGCCGAGCTCAAACGGAATGCCGGCGTTCTTCAGCTTGTTCTGCAGAAGGCGGTTCTGCTTTTCGATGCGGGAAACGACCGATTTCCCCTCGCTGGAGGAGGCGAAATCGGCGAGGCTGTCGCTCTCTGCGCCCGATTCGCTGTATGCGTCGAGGACGGTCTCCTCCGCGGTGTAGACGAGGACGGAGATCCTTTGGTCGGGATCGACCGCGTCGGGAAGACGCTGAACGACGGAAGTGTCGAAATAGCGGCTCAGATCGAATTCGGGATTGGGGATCCTCGTGATGGAAGCCGTCTCGGTGTCGCCTTGGGAGACCGAGGTACCGTCCGCCGTCCGGAGTTCGGGCAAAACGGCAGAGAGGACCATCGTACCGGAGAGCATGGTGGCAGCGGCGCCGAGCAGTATTTTTTTGAAAGATTTGAAATTCATCTTTTCCTCCGCTTTCCTAAGTTTATCATGCGTGATTCTGTACTATTATAACGCATGAAAAACTTTTTGGCAAGCATTTCAACGGGCAAAAATACGATCCTTCCCTCCCGGCTTAGGAGAAATGTCACAATTTGTGAAATCGGTGTGAAAATATAAAATTTGAATTTATATATACATTGATTTTCCCGAATTTCCACCCCGTCTGCCGATTTTCGGGGTCGGCTTGCATGGTTACCCTCAAATATCGTGAATAAAATTCAGGCTCTTTTTTGCCCTCGGAAGGACGGAAATGAACGGTATTCACACATTTTTGTGAACTGCCGACAAAGCGTGTTGCTTTGCAAAAACGGGGCAAAAAGCGCCGCCGAAAATCTGCCTTTTGAAAATCTTATATCGGATATAAGCTGTACTTATAGTTTCATCGGACCGAAACAAACGTACGCTTCGAATCGCCGCAGGGAAGACGTTCCCTTTACCTCACCCTGCCCCGCCTTCCTTTTTACGTCACACTGTCCCGCCATTCTACTGTCATGGTTCCTTGGGCGGCACGAGGAGCGTATGCGACGAAGTAGCCTGCCGAAATGTGGACCGCATTGTAATAAGGTGCGATTCTTCGACTCCACTTCGTTCCGCTCAGAATGACGTATAATACGTCACACTGAGCCCGCCTTCCCTCTTTACGTCACACTGAGCCTGTCGAAGTGTGGACCGCATTGTAATAATGTCCATGTTTCGACTGCGCTTTGCTTCGCTCAACATGACGTAATTGAGATTCCTCACATGCGATACTTCGCGCCGTTGGCGCTCGTGCCGCCCTTAGAGAATCAGAACTTCGCGCGGGGCGAAATGACGTGATTGAGATTCCTCACATGCGTTCGGAATGACGTATTGGGAATAGGGCGGAATGACGTATTAAAAAGCGCGGGGCAGAATGACGCATAAAAACACCCGCGGAAAGGGCGCGCAGACGGGCGTAAAAGGGCAAAAAGAGGGAGACAGTCTTCCTGCTGCCTCCCCGTCCGTTTTCGCTCTTGCGGGCATTCTGCGCCCGCAAAGGCCTCAAATTACTTGTTCATGCCCTCTTGCACGGCAACTGCGACTGCGACGGTCGCGCCGACCATCGGGTTGTTGCCCATGCCGATGAGCCCCATCATCTCGACGTGCGCGGGCACCGAAGAGGATCCCGCAAACTGCGCGTCGGAGTGCATTCTGCCCATCGTGTCCGTCATGCCGTAGGACGAAGGTCCCGCCGCCATGTTGTCGGGATGGAGCGTTCTGCCCGTGCCGCCGCCGGAAGCGACGGAGAAGTACTTCACGCCGTTCTCGTTGCACCACTTCTTATAGGTGCCTGCGACGGGGTGCTGGAATCTCGTGGGGTTCGTGGAGTTCCCGGTGATGGAGACACCGACCTTTTCGAGCTTCATTATCGCAACGCCCTCGGGGACGTTGTCCGCGCCGTAGCACTTGACCTTCGCGCGGGGGCCGTCCGAATAAGGGACCTCCTTCGTGACCGTGACCGTCTCCGTATAGGGATCGAACACCGTCTCGCAATAGGTGAAGCCGTTGATCCGGGAGATGATGAACG
>CANPZH010000011.1 GCA_947589335.1 uncultured Clostridia bacterium
CTCCTCTCTTCGGTCGTCGGAATGACGTGGGGGCCCTATTCCCAATACGTCATTCCGAGCGCAGTCGAGGAATCTCACCACATGTCATTCCGAACGTATGTGAGGAATCTCGTTCTCAGATTCCTCCTCCCTTCGGTCGTCGGAATGACGTGGGGGCCCTATTCCCAATACGTCATTCCGAGCCGAAAAGGCACATATGGGGTGCGAATTGACCGTCCGCGAGGAATCTCGTCCTCAGATTCCTCCTCCCTTCGGTCGTCGGAATGACGTGGAAGAGACATCGTCGACAGGGTGACGTGGAGGAGTTGTTTCAAATCACGTCATTCTGAGCGGAACGAAGTGGAGTCGAAGAATCGCACCTTGTAATAATGCGGTCCACACTTCGACAGGCTCAGTGTGACGTAGGGGGGAAGGCGGGGCAGTGTGACGTGTAAGGAACGCCGCCAGAACGGCTTGGGAGGCCCCTTGCTTTCCCCTATCCGCCGATCTGGCACTTCAGGCCGCTCTCTTCGGCGATCCCGAGCAAAAATTCCATCTTTTCCCGCGCGGGCGGTTCCACGCCGTCGAAGGCGTATCCCCTGCCGAGGCCCGCATATTTATCCTGCCCCAGCCGGTGATACGGGAGCAGATGATGTTCCCGCACATTGGGAAGAGAGGCGGCGAAGCGGGAGATCGCACGGATCTCCGCGGGAGTATCGTTGAACCCGGGCACGACCGGGGTGCGGATGATGAGTTCTACCCCGCTTTTTGCGACCCGTTGTGCGTTTTCGAGGATCTTCTCGTTGGAAACGCCCGTGAACAGTCTGTGTTTTGCGGGGTCCATATGCTTGATATCCATAAGATAGAGATCGAGATAGGGAAGCACCGCCGCGATGTTCCCGTAGGGAACGTTCGCCGCCGATTCGATCGCCGTATGCAGTCCTTCGTCCTTGCAGGCGGAGAGCAGATCCCGCGCGAACAGGTGCTGTGCAAGGCACTCCCCGCCCGAGAGGGTCACTCCCCCGCCCGAACGGCGGTAGAAGACCGTATCCGAGAGGATCTCGGGCATGATCTCTTCGACCGTCACATCCCTTCCGACCGTCTTCGGCTTGCCGTTTTCGACGAGGGTCTCGATCCCGTACTCCTGCGACTCGGGGTTGCAGCACCACGCGCAGCGCATATAACAGCCCTTGAAGAACACGATCGTCCGGATCCCCGGACCGTCGTGGATCGAAAAGCGCTGGATATTGAAAATTCTGCCCGTGCCCCGATATGTCATTCTCAGAATCCCTGTTCCGTGCGGTTGATGATGTCGTCCTGAAGGGACCGCGAGAGGGTCGTGAACAGGGCGCTGTACCCTGCGACGCGGACGACGAGCGTCTTGTACTTCTCGGGGTGCTTCTGCGCGTCGAGCAAGGTCTCCCTCGTGACGACGTTGAACTGCATGTGCATGCCCTTCTGGTCGAAATAGGAGCGGATGAGCGCGACGAACTTCCGCAGCCCCTCCATGCCCGCGAGCGCGGACGGATGGAATTTCTGGTTGAGCAGCGTGCCGTTGGAGGCGACTCCCTGTTCGAGCTTCGCAACGGAGTTGACCGTCGCCGTCGGGCCCTTCACGTCCCTTCCGGACATGGGACCGATCCCGTCCGCGATGGGCGTATAGGCAAGTCTGCCGTCGGGCGTCGCGCCCGTCTGCGCGCCGAGCGGCACGTTTGCGGATACGGGATAGAGCCCCGCCTGGAAGACGCCGCCGCGCACATTCCTGTATTTCTCCATCTCCTTGGTGTAGGTGTTGCCGACTTCGCGGGCGAACATATCCACCTCATAGATGTCGTTGCCGTACTTGGGGCAGGTCTCGTCGATGAGACGCTTGATCTCGCGGTATCTCGCGCGCTTTCCGGCGTCGAGCCCGTTCGCCGTCGTCACCTCGTCGTAGATGACGCGTACGACCTTTTCGTTGATTGCAACGCCCTGTTTCGCCAGGCCGCAGGCGATCTCCTGCGTGACCTTCTCCGCCGCCTTGCCCTTGAGGCCGTAGCCGAAGTTCGCCTCCATCGCCTCCTTGTACTCCGCCATCGTGACCTTCTTCTCTTCGAAGACGAGCTGTTTGACGGCGAGGAGCCCGTCGGTATTGTTGGCGATGCCGAACCCCTGCGGACCCGTGAAGTTGTAGACGGCGCCCCCCTCCTGCAGGGAGAGCCCGCGGCCGATGCAGTCGTCCACCATGCAAGACTCGAAGGGCAGCGGACAGCGCACCGCGTGTGCCGCGTCGATCGCGTTGTTCGCGTTGACGAGCAACTGGATGAAATAGGTCTGCTGGGTCTTGTACGCTTCGTAGAACTCCTCGAAGGACTTCATCTTCGTGACGTCCCCCGTCTTGGGGCCGATCTGCACCCCTTTGTCTACGCCGTCGGAGAAGACGAGCTCCATCGGGCGGCACATGTTGAAGAACGCCGCGTCGTGCCAGCCGTCCGTCTTGCCGCCCTTCTGAGGCTCGACGCAGCCGATGATGCAGTAGTCGCGCGCGTCCTCGAGGGTGACCCCGCGCGCCATGATCGAGGGAATGATGATCTCGTCGTTGTAGTATGCGGGCAGGCCCGTGCCGATCCTCGTGAGCGCCGCCGCCTTGATGAGCAGATCCTGCGGGGAGCCGTTCCACACGCGGATGGACAGCGAGGGCTGGGGAAGCGGCACATGCATCGCCGCTTCGAGGCACATGTATGAGAGCTCGTTCGTCGCGTCCATTCCGTGGACGTTCTGTCCGCCGACGATGAGGTTCTGGAACATGCCGTAGCCCGCAAAGCCGTCTGCGGACGCCGCGTCGCGCACCTTGTTGATGTCGTTGAGTTTGACCCAGATGCAGTCGAGAAGTTCCTGCGCCTGTTCGAGGGTGATCTTCCCGGCGTCGAAGTCCTTCTTGAAATAGGGATACATGTACTGGTCGAACCTGCCGGGAGAGATGGAGTGTCCGCTCGATTCGACCTGCAGGAGGAGCTGGACGAACCAGAAACTCTGGCATGCCTCGCGGAAATTCTCCGCGGGGTACTCGGGCACGCGGGCGCAGACGGAGGCGATCGTCTCGAGCTCCGCACGGCGGTCTGCGTTCTTCTCCCGCTGCGCCATCCCGCGCGCGAGCTCCGCATACCGCTTCGCATAGCCGATGACGGCCTCACAGCTCTCGATGACCGCGGTGAGGAAGTTGTGGCGGCGGACGTATTCGGGACAGTACACCTTGAGTTCCGCAAGTTTCGCCTTCGCCTCGGCGATGATGCCGCGGTAGCCGATCTGCAGCACCTTCGCATAGTTGACGTTGACGTGTCCGATGCCGTTATAGAAGTAGTTCCCGGGCGTGAACATGCCGTGCACGGTGAACGCCTCGAACGCCTCTTTGGACATATTCGTTCTCGCAAGGTCGCTGCACGTCTTCCCCTTCCAATAGGGATAGACCGCATGCAGCTCCGCCTTGGTCTTTTCGGAGATATAGAAGGGATCCGCCTCGCGGGTCGCGACGGTATCGAACTCCGCCTCGAGCCACTCATAGGAATATTCGGGGAAGACCTGGCAGCCGCGCGGCGCGAGGGTCGCGCTGCCGACGATCAGTTCCCCGTCGCGGATCGTGATGGGAATGTTTTTGAGGATGTGCGAAAATGCCGCGCTCCTCCGGAGAATGATGGGGAGGTCCTCCGTCTCGCGGTAGCTCTCGGTGACGAGGATCCCGCGCGCCGATTCGATCTCGGGCATCTTGGCATACAGATCGGCAACGAGTTTGTCGATCCTTGCGCTCTTTTCAATGACAAATTTGATCTTATCCATAACCGTTCTCCCTCAATTCGCTCCGGACGCCCGTGCGGCGTCCCCCTTTTCTGTCTGTTACAGCTGCTGCCAAAGATCGGCGTGCGGAGCCGCGATGACCGAGGTCGCCGAGAGCATGCCCATGCCCTTGGCGTAGCCCGCTCCCGCCTCGACCGCCGCCGTGACGTCGCCGACTTCGCCCGTGACGAATACGACGCCCTTGCCGCCGATCCCGCGCGAGACCCGGAGGTCGAAGATCTCCACCCGCGCCGTCTTCACGGCAAGATCCGCGGCCTTGATCACCGTCGCCGCCGAGAACGTCTCGATGATGCCGAGCGCGCCCCTGCGTTCGCCCGTCTGCGTTCCGAAGAGCGCCTTGATCACCTGCTCGTCGATCCTGCCCATGATGGAATTGTCGATGATGTAATCGCCGAACTTTTCCGTCACATGGTTCACGGACGCCGTCACGTTCGCAATGGAGCCCGTGAGGATGATCTCGTATTTCCCCGGGCAGGAGGGATGCGCCGCGACGAGCTCCACGCCCGCGCTCTTGAGTGCGTCATCCGTCGCCTCCACGCCCTTGGGGACGTTCTTCAATTCTATAACGCCGATCGCCTTAAACATGTTTTATTCCTTCTCCGAACGTGTTCTTTCGATGATGATCTTCCCCGCGGCGAGCGTAACGGTCCCGCCGATGGAAGCGTGTTGCGGAACGGAGAGCCCCTCTGCGCTCTCTGCGATCTTGTCCCCCCGCTCCACGTGCGCGCCGTCCTGCACGGCAGGCTTTCCCGGAACGCCGGGGCCGAGAGGGATCTCCACGCGCGCAAAGTCCGCATCATCCCCGCGGAAGACGGGGATCTTGTCGAACTTCGCGACGCCGAGCGCCTGTTCCCAGCGCTCCTCGGGCAGCATGCGGTATTCCCGCTCGGGCGAGACCCGCGGGGCGCTGTCCGAACGGAAGCGCAGCTTTCTCTCCGCGAGCGCCGTCTTGCATCCGTCGATGACCGCCTTGGGCGAGATCCCCTGGCAGCAGGCGATGCTCGAGCAGATCCCGCAGCCGCAGCACAGCGTCGCCGAGAGGATGAGCTCGGGCAGGAGCTTCTTTGCCCCCTTCGCCGTGCGCACGAGTTTGTGCGGCTCGATCGGATACCCGAGCAGGGCGCGCGGGCAGAGATCGGTGCACCGCGTGCACTGGCAGCACGCCGTCTCCGCACGGGTGACGGACGACGCGGGATCCAGAAGTTTGGACTGCACCGCCTCCGCCGTCTCCGGCAGGATGAGGAGCCCCTTCGTCGTCTTGGTGACGACCGCGCGCTCCGGATCTATGATCTTCCCCATCGAAGGTCCCCCGTCGATGACGACGGACCCCTCGGGAATCGTGACCGAATATTTTGCGAAAAGATCGGAAACGGGGGTGCCGACGGGCACTTCCACGACGATCGCCTCGGGGATATCCCCGCCGATCGTGAGCCATTTCCGCGTGACCTTCCGCTGCTTTTTGACCGCCATCGCGATGTTATAGACCGTCTCTGCATTGTAGACGATCACGCCGGCGGAGATGGGAAGACCGCCCGGTTTGACCGTTCTTCCCGTTGTTTCGTAGATGAGATTGAGCTCGTCCCCCATCGGATAGACGTCGGGGAGGAGCTTGACGGTGACGGACGGAGCGAGTTTTTCCCCGTCTTTGAGACGGAGCCGCCCTGCCGTGCGCTGTTTGATGCACAAAAGCGCCCGCGGGACAGACAGCGCCTCCAATACGGCGGCAGCGCCCTCCACGACCGCGGGAAGCTCCTTTTTGAGGAGCATGTAATCGGTGTAGAGCAGCGGCTCGCATTCCGAGCCGTTGATCAGCAGGGTGTCTGCACCCGGGGCGAGCTTTGCATAGGACGGAAATCCCGCTCCGCCCGCACCCACGATGCCGGCTTCCCGCATAAGTTGTTTGAGTTCTTCCGTGTTCATATCCGAACCGCCGCGCGCCGTCAGTCGACGATACCCACGATCACCGCGTCCGTCGGCGTGGCGGTATTGCGGAGCGCAAGGCGCGCGGAACTGCCCGTCGTGATGAGGACGGTCTCGCCGATCCCGGCGCCGACGCTGTCGATCGCGACGAGATATTTGCCCGTGCGCTGTCCGTTCTCGAGGATCTCAACCTCCATGAACTTCGAGCCGAGAAGAGATTCCTGCTTTCTCGTGGAAACGATATTGTCGATGATGATGCCCTTCAGCATGGCTCACTCCTTTACGATTCTGACCTTGCTCCCGTTGCCGATCCCGGCCGCATTCGCGTCGTCCGTATCGACGTGCATCTCGAGACGGAACTGGGGGCTGACGCGGATCTGCACGTCGTACCAGCGGGTACGGCGGGTGCCGTCTACGTCCACCGTGACGGTATCCCCGTCCCGCACGCCGTATGTTGCGGCGTCGTCCGGGGACATGTGGATGTGCCGGTTGGCGATGATGCATCCCTCCGCGAGGGTGACGACCCCCTTCGGTCCGACGATCGTGATCCCCGCAGAGCCCGCGATGTTGCCCGATTCCCTGACGGGGGGCTTCACCTTGAGCACATAGGAGTCCGTCGCCGAGATCTCGACCTGCGGTTTGCTTCTCAGCGGTCCCAGAACGCGCACGTTCTCGATGGGACGGAGGGAGGGACCGATGAGCGTGAGAAGTTCCTTGCACGCATACTGCCCCGGCTGGGACAGATCTTTAAGGGGCGTGAGCTCATAACCCTCGCCGAACAGCGTTTTCAGCGCCGCCTTGTCGAGATGGATATGCCGGTTGGATACGCCGACGGGGATGAGGCCGTCTGCGGGCGCGGGAGAGGCCCCGTCCATCGCAGAGAGGACCTTTTTGACCAATTCGGCGATATTTTCGCTTGAAAATTCCATAACTTAATGCCTCGTTTTCTGTTGGTTGACCTCTTACGAGGCGCCGAAAAACTTCCGCAGCGCCCGCCCGTTCGCGGGCGCTGCGGCTCTCCCGTCCGAGAAAATTACTTAATAACGGGAAGAAGTTTTTCCACGTCAGCGTGAGGACGGGGAATGACGTGCGTTGCGATCACTTCGCCGAGCGCCGTAGCTGCTCTTCCGCCCGCTTCGACCGCCGCCTTGACCGCGCCGACATCGCCGCGCACCATGACGCTGACGAGCCCGCTGCCGATCTTCTCGCTGCCGATGAGAACGACGTTCGCAGCCTTGACCATTGCATCCGCCGCTTCGATCGCCGCGACGAGACCTCTCGTCTCGACCATGCCCAATGCTTCCATGACTTTGCCTCCTGATGATTATTTTCGGGTTTCCCCGAGATTGCCTGTTTCAGCCCGTCGTCAGAAATCTCATGACGGCGGGATGGGGATTTGCGAGGACCTCGCAAACTTTGACCTTCCCCGCCTCCGCAGCCGCTGCGGCGCCCGCTTCGAGGGCCGCTTTGACCGCGGAAACTTCGCCCTCGACGACGACTGTCACCAGTCTGCCGCCGAGCCGCTTTTCAACGTGAATGAGCGTCACGTCAGCCGCCTTCACCATCGCGTCAAGCCCGACGATTGCGGCGACCATCGCCTGCACTTCGAGTAATGCGATTGCCTTCATAATACCTGCTTACGGAATTATTTAATGGTGGGAAGGAGCTTCTCCACGTCGTTATGAGGACGAGGAATGACGTGCGTTGCAACAACTTCTCCGAGCGCCGTAGCCGCTCTTCCGCCCGCTTCGACTGCCGCTTTGACCGCGCCGACGTCGCCGCGCACCATGACGCTGACGAGCCCGCTGCCGATCTTCTCGCTGCCGATGAGAACGACGTTCGCAGCCTTGACCATTGCATCCGCCGCTTCGATTGCCGCCACGAGGCCTCTGGTCTCAACCATACCCAATGCTTCCAACATAATCTTGTTCTCCTTAATTTATTTTTGATTTGATTTTATCTGAGTTTGTCTCTTCCGAGGGCATTCAGACGGGCGAACCATTCGATGTCCTCGCTCTGCCGTGCGATCACCTTGTGCGTGATGTACAGCCCCCGTTCCTCCGCAGCGGCCTTTCCCGCCGCGATCGAGGCCTCCACCGCCGCCGCCGTGCCCTCCACTTTGATCGCCATGACGAGGGGCACCTTTGCGGCGTCGCCCGCCGCGGGCTTGTTCTTGTCGATCGCAACGAGCTCGACGTCCGCCGCTTTCACCATCGTGTCCGCCACGACGATCGCCGTTGCAAATCCGAACACCTCAATCATTCCGAGCGCCATAGCGGGCCTCCTTTCCTATCGCTCAGTCGGGAACGTAACAGATCTTGATCCCCGCCTGCGCCACGTTGACTTCCATCGCCTCGTTGAGTTTGTCGAGCGGGAAGGTGTGGGTGATCAGTTCCTTGATGGGAATGTTCATCTCCCTCGCCTGTCTCAGGAACGCCATCGTCGTGGGATAGTCGTCCGCGCTGTAGTCCCAGGAGCCGACCAGGTTGATCTCCTTGTTGCACATTGCGAAGTGCGGGTTGACGGGATATTCCCCGTTGTTGACGAAGAAGCCCATCTCGCAGAGACCGCCGCCGCGGCGGATATACTCATAGATGTCCTTCGCCGCCGCCGGCGCGCCCGTGCACTGGAAGGCGAAGTCCGCCCCGACGCCGTTTGCAACGCTCTTGACGAGCTTGACGCGGTCTGCAAGATCGGGAAGTTCGCGGAAGTTCACGATCGTCTTCGCGCCGAGTTTTTTCGCCATCTCGAGGCGCTTGAGAGTGCCGTCCACCGCGATGATGTGGTTGACGCCCGCCGCCCTGAGGACGCTCAGCATGACGAGACCGACCGGTCCCAGCCCCTGCACGAGCACCTTGGAATTGAAGTTGATCAGCCCCGTCGTCTGCGCGCGCTTGAGCGCATGGACGCATACGCAGGCAAGCTCGAGGAGCATCCTCTCCTGCAGGTCGAGATCGTTGACGACGAAATAGGTCGCCCCCTTCCCGCGGATGAGGAGATGGGTCGAAAACCACCCCGTGAGCGGCTGTGCGTCGCTGTGGGGGATGAGCCCGAACACGCCCTGCCTGTCGCAGAGGTTGGTGTTGGCGGGATGGTTGCGGCAGATGTAGCACTCGCCGCAGCTGATGACGCTCGTGACGATCTTATCTCCGACCTTGATGGGGTTGCCCGCCGTGTCCGTCTTGATGTTCTTGCCGAGATAGATGATCTCGCCCGTGCCCTCGTGCCCGAGCGTGACGGGAATGATTCCGAACGGATCCCCCTTCCACTCGTGCACGTCCGTGCCGCACACGCCGCAGCCCTCGACTTTGACGAGGATGTCGTCGTCGTTGAGCGCGGGGACGGGGAATTCCTTCACCTCGATCTTCTTGGGGGCGGTGAGCATGGCGACTTTTGCGGTCTTGGGGATCGCGGCGCTGCCTGCGCCCGTGCCCGTGCCCATCTCGCCGATGATCTTGCGGACGATGCTCTCCACCTGGGAAGCAGAAATATCCATAGTTACCTCCTTGAAATTCTCAGATAATGCGGAAGCTGTCCGACATCACGCATCTGCGGTATCTCGTATAGCTCCGTGCGCTCGTCAACCCCTCGCCGGTCGGGCCTGCGATCGTGAAGGTCGTGTGTCCCTCGCCGCCGAACCCGATCCCCGCATAGGAGGGCGCGTTCTTGACGAAGATCGTCGTCTCCACCGCCCGCGCGAACCGGGTGAGATTGTCGATATTCTTGGAATGCATGTGCGCCGTGTGGCGGCAGCCGTGCTCCGCCTTGACCGCAAGGTCGATCGCCTCGTCGATGTTCTTCACCCGCACGATGGGCAGAATGGGCATCATGAGCTCGTTCTGCACGAAGGGATGCTCGAAATCCGTCTCGCAGATGATGCAGCGCACTTCGTCGCCGACGTTCACGCCGATCTTCTTGAGCAGGACCGCCGCGTCTCTGCCGACGCATTCACGGCTGACGATCTTCTTGACGATCCCCGTCTCGGGATTCTTGGAGTCGACGAGCACGATGTCTGCAAGCCGCGCCGCCTGTTCGAGGTTGATCTGATAGGCGCCGTTCTCCTTCATCGAAGCGATGAGCTCGTCCGCGATATTCGCAAAGGCGAACACCTCTTTCTCCGCGATGCAGGGGAGGTTGTTGTCGAAGCTGCAGCCGTCGATGATGTCTTTCCCGGCCTTCCGCACGTCCGCGGTGTCGTCCACGATGACGGGCGGATTGCCCGCGCCCGCGCCGATCGCCTTCTTGCCGCTCGAGAGCACGCTCTTGACTACGCCGGGACCGCCCGTGCAGACGAGCAGCCTGATCGCGGGATGGCGGTACATGATCTGCGCCGTGTCGAGCGTGGGCTTGACGACCGAGGCGACGAGGACCTTCGGCCCTCCCGCCGACGCGCTCGCGCGGTTGACGAGATCGACCGCATAGTTGGACGTCGCGATCGCATTGGGATGGGGGTTGAAGACAACGCCGTTGCCCGCCGCGATCATGCCGATGCTGTTGCACAGGACCGTCTCCGAGGGGTTGGTGCTCGGGGTGATGCTCCCCACGACGCCGAAGGGCGCCATCTCGGTGAGCGTGAGACCGTAGTCCCCCGTCTTGACCTGCGAGACGATATCCGCCGTTCCGGGCGTCTTGTCCGCAACGAGCAGGTGCTTCGCCGTTTTGTGCGCCGCGCGCCCCATGCCGGTCTCGGCCACGCCGAGCTCCGCCATGACGGACGCTTCCTTGCGGCAGAGATCGCGGACCGCCGCAATCACCTTCTCCCGTTCCTCGAGAGACATCGCGCGGATCGCCTTGTACCCCGCCGTCGCAGCGTCGATCGCATCCTCCATCTTTTCGAAGATGCCGATGAGCTTTCTGCCGTGGTACTGCGTGGCGTCCCAGCTGCCCGTCTCCTTCGGAGCACCGCCGAGGCTCTTGATGACCGACGCCACCACTTCCTCGATCTGGGCTTCCGTCCAATTGATTGCCATAGAAATGCTCCTTTGCGCCGCTTATTTGCCGAGCGCTGCAAGAACTCTCTTCGTGATCGCCTCTACAAGCTGTTCCTGGTTGACGGGCTGGGGCTCCTCGATCTCGATCCCGGGATGACGGCCCGTAAGACCCATCTTCTTGCGGAGCTCCATCAGCTTCTTGAGCTGTTCGTTGGGGATCTCATGCACTGCCCCGAGCTCCATTGCGTGTTTGCAGATGACTGCGTTGAATTCGACCTCTTCCATGATGAAGAACGCCTTCGTCAGATCGCACCCGACCGTCAGCGCGCCGTGGTTGCGGAGCAGGAATGCGTCGTGGCTCTGGATGTAGGGCTCGAGCGAATCGGGGATCTCCATCGTGGAGGGCGTCCCGTAGTCGCAGGTGGGCACATCGCCGATCGTGAGCACCGCCTCGGGCAGGATGTACTGGTCGAGGTCGATATCCGCGACCGTGAACGCCGTCGCAACGGGCGGATGCGCATGGACGACCGCGTTGACGTCGGGACGGTCGCGGTACACGCGCATGTGCATCTTGATCTCGGAAGAGGGATTGAGTCTCCCTTCGATCTTCTTCCCCTCTGCGTCCACCTTGATGATCATCTCGGGCGTCAGAGAGCCCTTGGAAACGCCGGTGGGCGTGCAGTAGAATTCGTTGGGACCGATCTTGACGGAGATGTTGCCGTCGTTCGCCGCAACGAAATTCTTTGCATAGAGCTTGTGCCCTACTTCGCAGATTTCCTTCTTGATTTCATACGGAGAATTCATTTTATACCTCTTTCTCTTTTCAGATATTTTTTTACTTGTTTTGTGCCGCGAGCCTGAGGGTGTCGAGGGCGATCATATATTCCTCGTTGGTCGGGATGACGAACGTCCGCACCGCCGCGCCCTTTGCCGTGAGTTCCGCGGTCTCGCCGCGGGGGCAAGCCGCGTTGACCTCTTCGTCGATCGCGATGCCGAGCGCAGTCATGTCCGCGCAGACTTCCTTCCTGAGCTCTCTGTCGTTCTCGCCGATGCCCGCCGTGAACACCAGGGCATCCGCACCGTTCAGCTCCGCATAGAACGATCCGATGATCTTCTTGACGTGATGCACGAGGATCTTCATCGCGAGCGCCGCCCGCTCGTTCCCCTTTGCCGCCGCCTCGCGGACGTCTCTGCAGTCGCTCGAAACGCCCGAGACGCCCAAAAGCCCCGATCTGCCGTTGATCAGCTTCTCCGTCTCTTCCGCCGTGAGTCCCTCCTTCTTCATGAGGTAGGTGACGACCGTCGGGTCGAGCGCGCCGCTGCGGGTCCCCATCGGGACGCCGTCCTGCGGGGTGAAGCCCATCGAGGTATCGACGGCTTTGCCGTTCATCGTCGCCGTGATCGAGGAGCCGTTGCCGAGATGGCAGGTGATGATCTTCGCGGAGGGATCGCCGAGGAGCTCCGCCGCCTTCCCCGCCACATAGCGGTGGGAAGTCCCGTGGAAGCCGTAACGGCGGATCCGGTCCTTCTCATACAGCTCGTAGGGAATGGGATAGATATAGGCGTGGGGTTCGAGGCCGGAATAATAGGAAGTGTCGACTACGCCGACATGCGGGATGTCGGGCATGACCTCCTTGCAGGCCTTGAAGCCGCTGATCGCGGGAGGTCCGTGCAGGGGGTTGATGGGAACGATGCTCTCGAGATAGGCGATCTCGTCCGCCCCGAGGACCGAGGAGGCGCGGAGCCGCTCGCCGCCGTGGGCGAACCGGTGCCCCACCGCCGCGATCTCCGCGACGCTCCCGATCGAGCCGAGCTCCCTGTCCGTCAGAAGCCCGAGCACGTATCCGATCGCCGCACGGTGATCGGGAAAGGCGGGCGTCGCATGGAAGTCCTCCCTCCCCGGGCACTTGTGGGTGATCATTCCGTCCATGCCGATCCGCTCGCAGTTGCCCTTGCAGAGCATGAGCCCGCGCTCCATGTCGAAGAGCTGATACTTCAGGGAAGAGCTGCCCGCGTTAACGACGAGAATTTTCATTCTGATCCGCTCCGGATAACAAAATTTGCGAATTTCTCTATTCCGCGGTTCTATTGTATCACACTTTTTATCATTCGTCCATATATGTACGAAAGATTGCAAAAAAAATATTTTGCGCGGATAAAACGCGCAAAAACAATCAAAACCGTGCAGAATTTTTCAGGATATTGGACAAAATACAAAAAAATCGGGGCCTTTTTACCCCGCATCGGCTTCAAAGGGATGTTAAGTTAAAAATGTTACTTCCGAAAAATTTGTGCGAAAGTTCCATTCGTCGCCCTTTTCGATCAATGCCCATTCCGCCGCCGTACCGCGGTAGATGAGCTCCGAGAGGCCGACGCAGTCGCGGAACGCCGCCGCGCCGATCCGCACGATCCCGTGCGGGAGCGTAAGGGAGCGCAGTCCCTCCACGCCGAAAAAGGCGTAGTCGCCGATCTCGGTCACGGTGCCGGGGACGACCGTCGCCGCGCAGCCGAGGAGGAGTTCC
This sequence comes from uncultured Clostridia bacterium, assembly GCA_947589335.1. Lineage (GTDB taxonomy): Bacteria > Bacillota > Clostridia > Christensenellales > Borkfalkiaceae > Gallimonas. Next base: position 13,184 of record CANPZH010000011.1, read on the forward strand.
CCGGGCAGGCGGGTGAGGCAGTTCCCCTCGCCGGAAAAGAAGGCGTTCTTCTCGGAGACGGAGATCGTTTCCAGACGGTGACAGTTCCAGAATGCCGATTCCCCGACCTCGGAAAGTCCCGCGCCGACGGAGAGTTTCTTCAGCCCCGAACAGCCGTAGAACGCGCCCTCGCCGACAGAGAGAACGCCGTCGGGCAGGTCGAGCTCCGAAAGCGAGGAACAGTCGCGGAAGGCGTCTTTCCCGATCCTCTCCAAAGAGGAGGGAAAACAGATCTCCGCAAGAGCGCGGCAGCGGGAGAAAGCGTTCTCGCCGATCTCCTCGAGGTCCGCATAGATCGCGATCCTCTCCGCCGGGCTCTCGGCAAAGGCGCCCGCGCCGATCGCGACGACGGGGAGCCCGAGATAGGAATTCGGGATCACGACGTCCGTCTCCCCGGCGGGAGCGGAAACCAAACGGTAGCCGACCGTCTGTCCCCGTTCGATCACGACGGAATAGGTCAGACCCTCCGTCCCGTGGACCGTCAGCCCGCAGAGGGAACATGTGTTGTCCCGGAAGAGATGTTCCGTCTTCGGGAGGGTGCGGGTCTCCGTCTTCCCGCAGAGCACACAGCTCCGCTTCTGCTCGCCCTCCGAGGTGCAGGTCGCCCTCTTCGTCGTACTGAAGGCGCCGAACAAGTGTCCGCTCGCGTCTGCGTGCTCGCGCTTTTCGTCCCCGCAGCGCACACAGGTGAGGATCTCCTCCCCGTCCGCAAGACAAGTCGCCGTCACACCGGTCACCGCATACGCATGCCCGAGCGCGGGCAGAACGGTATCCCCCGCCGCCGTCACGGCGTCTGCGTCGAGGAAACAAAGGCCGCAGTCCGTACACCGCCAATAGGCAATGTTGCCCGGCTCGGTACAGGTGGGTCCCTTGCGCCCGATGTATTCCAGCAGATGCTCTTCTCCGCATGCCGCACCGCTCATCGCGGCAGCCGCACAGATGAACAATGCAAGCAGAAGAGCCGACTTTCTCTTGAACACTTTCTTCTTCCGTCCGTAAAAAAAGTCTCGACCGATATACAAAAATTTTAACACCGCGGCATGGGAGTTGTCAATACCTTTGCCGCAAAATCTTCGTTTCCTTCCGAAATTTCTCCCCTCTCTCTCCCCCGCGGACGACCGTACGCCCCTTCGGCGCTCTCATCATCCGAAAAAATAACACAAACCGTTGACAACCGTCATTGGCTATGGTATAATAAGACCATAATAAGAACATAATATAGGCGGAGGTAGGATCATGACGCAACCGTTGCCCAAAATTTTGCCTGTGAATGAACTGAAAAACACTGCAAATATCATGAAGACCTGTCGAGAAAGCCCCGTCCCCATCGTGATCACCAAAAACGGATATGGCGAAGCGGTGATGATGAGCGTAAAACTCTACGAGGAAATGTTCGCAAAAATGCAGGCGGCCGCCCTCATCAACGCGGGGCTTGAAGAGATCGAGCAAGGCGCCTTCCCCATGGACGGAAAGGAATTCTTCGATTCCATGAGGAGCAAATATGACAAATAATTACCGTCTGAAGATTTTCCCCGCGGCGCAAGCGGATATGGAAAGCATATTTACCTATATCGCCGAGGAGCTGAAAAATCCGGCTGCGGCGATCGGTCAGATCGACGACTTCGAAAAAGCGTTTGAAAAGATCTGCGTCTTCCCGGAAAGTTGCCCTTTGGTGGACAATGAGTATGTAAAGGACAGAACTTTGCGCAAACTCATCGTCAATCATTACATCGCATTTTTCCGTATTGCAGACAGAGACATTCAAGTCGTACGCGTGCTGTACGGAATGCGAAACTATCAGGATCTGCTGTAAACCTCCGAAAAACGGCCGGGGAATGCAGGCATTATCTATTAAGAAAGAGAGCGGCGATCGGCCGCTCCCTTTTGATTTGATATGTTTACGGGACGCAAGTCCCCTCCGAGATCAGTGTGAGGACTGCCTGCTTCTTCTCCTCGGAGAGCGCTCTGTATCGCCGGATGAGAAGTTTTTCACGGGCGCTGACAAGTTCGCTCTGCTCATCCTCCGTAAAGAACTGCGCGAGCGTCATGCCGAATGCGTCGCAAAGACGCATGAGCGTATCGAGGCTCGGAAGCGCATTCCCTTTCGTGAGGAGCGTGGAAACCGTCGATTGCGTCAGTTCCGCCTCGAGCGCAAGTTGGTTTGTGCTCCACCCCCTCTCATCGCGAAGCTGTTTGATCTTTTCAATGATGTCCATAACACCATTATAAACATTTTATCGTTAATTATTTAGCGATATTTCGTTGACATTTCATCGAGTTTCCGTTATAATATTTCTGAAATTTCGTTTTTCTCGGAGAAACGAGAAAAAAGTGCGGAAAATTATGAGGTCATTTTCAATTTCTGCTACACCCATTTGCTATGTGGGCGTCCTGTACAGAGCAGCAAATTTCTATCTACGATAAGACGTTTGATGATTGCGCCTGCGAGATCGACATCTTAAAGAAATTCCCCGTAAAATCGCTCAATATCACCGGAACGACAGAATGCTTTATAGATGAGTTGCTGCCGGAAAATTACGTGCTTTACATAGAGCGTGAGGATGGTTTTAAGGAAACCTATCCTCTCTTCGACTATATTTCCGAACAGGACAAATCTGCTTTGCAGAAAGCGGGGACGCATATCCTCCAAATTTTGCGTATAATTATAACTCGCCAATAAAATCGTTTCTTTTAAAAAGGTGATAATTTTTGCATCAATTTCTTTAGCGGTTGGAAGTTGTTGTCCCCCATTCTTGAGCCGAAGAGCCCTGAGAATTAAATCAGAGTTAAGGATATAATTCTCAATCTCGTATCGCTCTAATATATGCAAAGAAATGTCGCAATTTCTTGCATACTGTTGCCATTGATCAATCCATTCGCAGGGTAAGCCATCACTATCCTTTAAATAATAGATTTTTATTTCCTTTTGCAAAAATTGCCTTAAAATGGGCTTAATCTTAAACGGAATTGAATCGTCTTTTGTTCTGCCCTTTATTATATTTGTAATTATTGAGCCACTAAATAACTTGGTGCCCAACAAGGAATCTATTTGCTCAAGAATATCTGTTTTTTCATCCTCCAAAAAGATTATCTTCCCACCAATAATTGTTTTAGCCAATTCATAATTATCCATTAACGCAATACTGTCGTAAACTTCATTTTCGGACGACAGAGGAGTACACAATGGGTTATTGGCAGAGACTGGAATGATTTCATTCGGTGCGGCGGTCTTAATGATTGAAGGAGAATGGGTGGCAATAATAATTTGTATCCCCAAGTCCTGCTGAATATTCTTCAAGGATTTCGCTAAAGCAATTTGCATATTAGGGTGAAGGTGAGCGTCGGGTTCATCCAACAAAACCACTTCACAGTCAGTAGGGCAAACAGTATAAATAGGGGCTAAGATTTGCAAGACTTGCATATAGCCGCTCCCCGAGGAATTGAAATTAAATGATAAATTTTTTTCTTCGATTACTTCTTTATAGGGGATTCCCGCAAAACTTTTGAGTATAGCTTCAAAAATAATTTTTGCTCCTCGCTGAGGTACAGCCATTCCGATTTGCTTCCTGACGCTTTCTTTTGAGCCACAAAACACAAAATCATCAGGGAAGGTTTGCAATCTTGCGCGTTCACGATTCGTTAATGCGCGTGGCTCACGGTAGTGATAGATATGTGTGCCTCCACCACCTGATCCCGTCACCGTATATGCGGGCTTCTCCGGATCTAAACGTTTATAGATTTGACTTATTTTGGCACCTTCAACATGAAGTTGCAAATGCTCAGGCAAATTTGCAGTAAAGGCATTTTCTCCCGGCCGAATGTGTTCCAAACGCTCAACTACCTGCGGCGATTGACGCGTCAACTCATGATTCGGTGCGTCAGCAGGTATCGGAGGAATTTCCAATGCGGTTGCACAAGTATTGTCGATTTCTTGATAAGGGGCAGGACTCGGCGGCAAAAATGTAACATTCAAGTCGTTTCGAATGCCGACGATAATAATTCTGTGTCTTGCCTGCGGGATGCCATATTGCTCGAACTTATATAGATGCGGATATATTTGATAGCCACACTCATTTAGGTCTTGCAGTATTTTCTGAAAAGCATTTCCGTCATTAGCACTTTTCAATCCCCCGACGTTCTCTGCGAGAAACCAAAGAGGATGATGTGATTTCAGAACTTTAACGCCATAAGAATAGAGAGGACCGTAAGTTCCATTGAACCCTTTTTGTTCTCCAACGACTGAAAAATCATTGCACGGGAAACCAAATGCCAGTGCATCTATCGGGGCTAACTGTTCAATGTTGAGCTTACGAACATCGCAACAAATCACCGATTCGGGTGAGTATGGGCATATATTCCTTGTGTATGTTTGACAGGTGTCTAAATCATAATCATTTGCCCAAACGTGAACAATAGCATCGCCATTGCCTATATTAGCATGGGTTGCGCCAAAAGCAAGTCCACCCGGTCCACAGAATAATTCGCCAAGTCTGAAAATCATATTTCCGTTCCGTCCGCGAAATTAAAATTTAATTCGAATTCAACATCTAATACTTCCGCAATATTAGCAAGATCTTTCAGCGTGAAACTTTCACGCTTCATTTTTGAACTGAGATTTTGAGGAGAAGTTCCCAATCTGCGTGCCAATTCAGCTTGGCTAATATTCAATTTAGCACAAACCAATCTGATTTTTTCTGCGATATTCATTTTATCTCCGTAGCTAAACTCATATATTGATATT
>CANPZH010000012.1 GCA_947589335.1 uncultured Clostridia bacterium
TGAGCTATCTCGTCCACAAGACGGACGGCAGCGAATTCTATGTGGACAATCCTTCGCACTTGCCGCCTCCCTCGGACATCGACTATATGGAGGAACCCATCGTCAAGGCGGAGGTCTATTCCCCGCCCGAATACCTCGGCTCCATCATGGACCTCTGCCAGGACAAGCGGGGCGTGTTCAAGGACATGACCTATCTCGATCCGAAGCGGGTGAAGATCGAATACCGGATCCCGCTCAACGAGATCGTCTATGACTTTTTCGACGAACTCAAGTCCCGCACGCGCGGCTATGCGAGTTTCGACTACGAGATCGCCGGCTACGAGAAGAGCCGCCTCGTGCGCATGGACATCCTCCTGAACGGCGAGATCTGCGACGCGCTCTCGATCATCGTGCACGAAGACCGCGCCTACGGCAGGGGACGCACTCTCTGCGAAAACCTGAAGGACGCGATCCCGCGCCAGCTCTTCGAGATCCCCGTACAGGCGGCGATCGGCGGCAAGATCATCGCCCGCGAGACGGTGAAGGCCGTGCGCAAAGACGTGCTCGCCAAGTGCTACGGCGGCGACATCACGAGAAAGAAGAAGCTCCTCGAAAAGCAGAAAGAGGGCAAAAAGCGCATGCGGCAGATCGGCACCGTCGAGGTCCCCTCCGAAGTGTTCATGCAGATTTTGAAGACGAATAAAGACTAAGGGTTTCGAACGATTTTTTGCTCGCTTGCTCGGCTTGCCGCGCAGCGGCCCGCCTTGCTCGCTTCGTAAAAAATCGTTCGAGGAAACGTGCTTCCGCGCCTTAACCCGCGTGGTCCTCTCGTTCGTTTCATCGGACACGAAGCGCGAGGTATCGCGCAAATGGAGTGCGCTTATGGAAAAGCGCGGTTTTCCAACGCGCAGTAATTTGGGGAAGCAAATTTCCCTTGGCTCCCCTACAGGGGCGCCAAGGAAGAGGAATACGTCATTTCGCTCTGCGCTCTAAACGTCATTTCGAGGCAATGCCGAGAAATCTCAAATACGTCATACAGCACAGCGGAAGCGGGGAAACGGAGAGATCTTATGGGCAATTTCGATCGGGCCGTGTATGAATACTTAAAGACCGTGCCGAGGGGGAAAGTCGTCACCTACGGCATGATCGCGCGCGCCGTCGGGCGGCCGAAGGCGGGCCGTCTCGTCGGGAACGCCCTCCACCGCAACCCCACGCCCGTCGTCGTGCCCTGTCACAGGGTCGTCAACCGGGAGGGGAGGCTCGCGCCGGCCTTTGCCTTCGGCGGATCCCAAATGCAGGCGCAACTCCTCCGCGCCGAGGGCATGGAAGTCGTTGGCGGCTACGTCGATTTGGGCAGATATCTCTGGGAGGGAAACTGATTTGCCGGGAATTTACATCCACATTCCGTTCTGCAAGCAAAAATGCACCTATTGCGACTTCACGTCCTTTCCGAACCGTCTCTCCTTTGCCGAGGCGTACATGGCATGCCTCTACAAGGAGATCGAACTGCGGGGGAAGGAGCTCGAAAAGGAGACCTTCGATACCGTCTACTTCGGCGGGGGGACGCCCTCCGTCATCGACCCGGACTACATCTACGGCGCGGTGAAGCAGATCAAGAAGTGCTTTCATCTGACCAAAGATCCCGAAATCACGATCGAGATGAACCCCGGCACGGTCAACCCCGGGAAGATCGCCGTCTACAAGCGCGCGGGGATCGACCGCTTTTCGGTCGGGCTGCAATCGGCGATCGACGAACAGCTCGAGGAGATCGGGCGCATCCACAACGTGCGCGACTACCTCTACTGCGCCTCCCTTTTGAAGGGGGAGAATTTCTCCGCGGACGTCATGCTCGGGCTCAAGGGGCAGACGAAGGAGGACGTGAGAAAGACGGTCGAGATCGCAGCGGCAAGCGGCGCTTCCCACATCTCCATGTACGCCTTGACCCCCGAGGACGGCACGCCCATCTACACCGACTATCTCAACGGGGAGCTCCCCGACGGGGACGAGGTGCGCGAGCTCTACGACTACGGATACGGACTGCTCAGGGAGAGGGGATTCCGCCGGTATGAAGTCAGCAATTTCTGCAAGGAGGGCTTCGAGAGCCGCCACAACCTGAACTACTGGCGGCGGGGGGAGTACATCGGGTTCGGCGTCTCCGCGAGCTCCTTCTTCTACGGAAGACGGTTCACGAACACCTTCGACCTCGACGAGTACATGAAGTGCATCCTCTCGGGCTTTCTGCCCGTCGTCGAAAACGAGGAAATATCGGGCGAGGACGCGAAATTCGAGTTTCTGATGCTCGCGCTCCGCACGTCGGAGGGGATCTCCGCGGAGAGGTACCGCGCGGCGTTCGGGAGCGACTGGAAGTCCGATTTTTCGACCCCATATCATAAAAACGCTGCCTACTTCGAGGAGTGCGGCGACAGGACCCGCTTCAAGGACGAATATCTCTACGTGCAGAATTCGATCCTCATGGACTTTTTGCAGCCGTGAAAAACCGAAGAGCCGCCCCGCGCTTTCAAAAAGCGCGGGGCGGCTCTTGTTCGGGCGAAAAGATTCACCACAGCAGGTCGGGGTCGAACCCGAAGACCTGGATCACCTCGAAATATTCCGATTGCGCGATGTCCCGCGAGGTGCAGACGGGACCGCCGTCGGGGTCGATGTCGTAGCCGAAATGGTAGAACGCCTGCCAGACGAGGTGGGAGCAGTGCGTCGTCTCCGGATGATCGCCCTGGTCCTTGGGGCTCGAGAAGAAGCCGGTCAGAATGGAGTAGGGGATGTGCCGGAGATGGTTGCTCGCCCACACGGCGATCTCCCGCCGCTCCTCCTTGGAGCGGTCCTTCAGCCGCAGCACGATGAAGTTCGCCGCATGCGAGAACCAGTTGGTCGACGAGATCTGGCTGTTGAACCCCGGCGCGACCGATTCGAGAATGGTCCCCGTGGCGCCGTTGGTGACGATGGCGGCGTGCCCGTTCCGCCAGCCGAAGGTGTGGCAGGAGGAGGAGACGATCACGTCCCCGTCCTCGAGGGGGGCGATGGGGGCGGTGTAGCCCTCGAGCATGTCGTGCGGGGTCGTGAACGCGGCGGCCTCATGCACGATCTTCCCCTCATAGAAGAGGGCGTTCTGGAAGACGGGGATCATCTTTCCGCCGTCCTCGGCCCTCAAAGCGTCGAGCGCGGGCTTCCCGAGCCCCGTCTGATGGTAGAGGAAATCGTAGTCCTCCTCCGACCAGACTTCCTTGGCGAGCGTTTGGGCGAGGTCCTCCCGTTCGTACCCCGGAAGAGTGCGTGCGGAATTGTCCGCCACGGCCTCCGCGATGCCGAAAAACGCCACGGCGAACGCGATGAGCGCGAGGAGGACTGCCAAACTCCCGAAGAGGATCTGTGTTATGAGACGTAAGATCTTGCGCACGTTTTGCTCCCGTATTTCCAAGCCTTAGTATAGTCCTTTTCTCAGGTTCTGTCAAGCGTCTCGGAAGCGTCAGCCCGTCTCTCTGCGGGCGAGGATCTCCCCCGTCTCGCTGTCGAGCAGAAGGGAGACTCTCTCCCCGTTCCCGCCGAGGATGCCGACGTAATAGTAGTTGACGTCCCGCCGGAGGAGACGGACGTGGAATTCGCCGCGGAAGGTCCCGCCGCGCGTCAGGGCGCCGACCGTCTCCCGCTCCGCCCCGAGAGCGCTTCGGAGGGCCGCCTCCGGGGAGAGGGTGCTCTCCGTCTTCACGCTCGTCGCGAGAAGGTCCTGCGCCGCCCCGTCCCTGACGACGCGCAGCGAGACGGACCTCTCCGGGAAACTTTCCGCGCCGCGGGAGTAGAAGTAGTCGCCGCTCACGCTGCGGTAAGACATGTCTCCGCCCCGCGGGACGTCTTCGAGGAAGTAGATCTCGTATTCCGCGCCCGAGGGCGCATGCTCGCGGAGGACCGCCTCGACGGTGCGGGTCCGCGGCGCAGCGACGCCGTCCGCAAGATACGGATATTCCCGCTCGGCGCAGGAGACGGTGAGGGAGAACTCCTCCGTCTCCGCGCAGAAAATGTCGCAGACGACGTCCGAAACGTGGGAAAAATAGTCGTACGACTTGCAGCCCGCGGCAGAGGCGAGCGCCGCCGCGGCGACGGCAAGAAGGGGGAGCAGCTTTTTCATGGTCTAAGAATATGAAAAAGAGCGGGAATTTTATGTCTTTTTGGTTGCTTTTTTCCCCTGTCTATGGTAAAATGTAAAATATTATCCCACACGGGAACGGTTACGCATGAAAAAAGTTATTTTGAAAACTGCGCTCATCACCTTCGGGATCACGCTGATCCTGGCGATCTCCCTGTTCGGGATCGTCTCCTTCTGCGCCCCCGCGGCGATGATGTCTTTTTTCGAGTCTTTGGGGCTCGAAAACATCGGCGGCGACTATGCCTACCAGGAATATCAGAACACCCAGTCCCTCTCCTATCTCGCGCACGCCTTCGAGCTGGCTGCGGATAACGGCAGCAACGCGATCGCCGAAGAGCGCTTCGAAGAGCTCTACGGCGAGACGGGGAGCGAGCGGAGAGAGCAGTTCGGCGCATTCTGCGAGGAACGGAACACGGAGCCGATCGCAAACGGGATCCCGAAGTACGACTACCGGGCATACCTCTGCGGACGGGCGGCGGTCGTCAAATACCGCCTTGCGCTCACGGACGACGACAAGACGGAGGTCTGCGTCTTCGCCCTCAGCGAGACGGACGCGGAAGTCACCGAAGACAGCCCGATGATCGCGCTCGCGGTCGAGGCGATCGACGCGCCCGACGCCGAGTTCTGCTCGCTGCTGCTCGAAAAGATCCGCGGCGAGAGCAAGTTCGACGTGAGGAGCGAGCACTACCGCAATGTCGTGAAATTTTTGGAGGAAGCGATCCATGAGTAAGATCATCAAAGAGGGGCTGACGTTTGACGACGTTCTGCTCGTCCCTCAGGCGTCCGACGTCCTGCCCGCACAGGTGGATATCCGCACCCGGCTGACGGACGGGCTCTGCCTCAACCTTCCCATCCTCTCCGCCGCGATGGATACGGTCACGGAGAACCGTCTCGCGATCGCGATGGCACGGGAGGGCGGCATGGGCATCATCCACAAGAACATGTCCGTCGAGGAGCAGGCGAAGGAGGTCGCCAAGGTCAAACGGAGCGAGCACGGCGTGATCACCGATCCGTTCTATCTCGAACCGCAGAACCTCGTGAAAGACGCCGTCGCGCTGATGGAGCGGTACCGCATCAGCGGCGTTCCCATCACGAAGAACGGCAAGCTCGTCGGGATCCTCACCAACCGCGACTTGCGCTTCGAGACGAATTACGACCAGCCCATCGAGAACGTGATGACGAAGGAGAACCTCGTCACCGCGCCCGTGGGGACGTCGCTCGAAGACGCGCAGAAGATCCTCGGCAAGCACAGGATCGAAAAACTTCCCATCGTGGACGGGAAGGGCTACCTCAAGGGGCTTATCACGATCAAAGACATCGAGAAGAGCATCCAATATCCCAACTCCGCGCGGGATAAGAACGGCAGGCTGCTCGTGGGAGCGGCGGTCGGGACCGCGGCGAACACCATGGAGCGGGTCGCCGCCCTCGTCGAGGCGAAGGTTGACGTCATCGCGATCGACACGGCGCACGGACACTCCGCCATGGTGCTGAAGAAGGTCGAAGAGATCAAATCGAAGTTCCCGGACACCCCCCTCATCGCGGGCAACGTCGCGACGGCGGAGGCGACCAAGGCGCTGATCGGCGCGGGCGCGGACATCGTGAAAGTCGGCATCGGCCCCGGCTCCATCTGCACGACGCGCGTCGTCGCGGGGATCGGCGTGCCCCAGCTCACGGCGGTCATGGACTGCTCGGAGGAGGCGGACAAGCACGGCAAACGGATCATCGCGGACGGCGGGATCAAATACTCGGGCGACATCGTCAAGGCGATCGCTGCGGGCGGGAGCGCGGTCATGATCGGCTCCATGCTCGCGGGCACGGTGGAGAGCCCCGGCGAGATCGAACTCTACCAGGGCAGGAGCTATAAAGTCTACCGCGGCATGGGTTCCCTTGCGGCGATGGCGGCGGGCTCCAAAGACCGCTACTTCCAGGAGGACGCCAACGACGCGAAGAAATTCGTGCCCGAGGGGGTCGAGGGAAGGGTCCCTTACCGCGGGAGCGTCTCGGATATGATCTACCAGATGAAGGGAGGGCTCCGCTCCGGCATGGGCTATTGCGGCAAGCATACGATCGAAGAACTGAGAACGACGTCCGAATTCATCCGCATCACCAACGCGGGATTGCTCGAGAGCCATCCCCACGACATTTCCATCAGCAAGGAAGCGCCCAACTATACATCGAGAAATTGACAAAGAAACGCCTACGGGCGTTTTTTTGAAGGAGAAAACATGGAACATCAGAGAGTATTGGTGCTCGACTTCGGCGGACAGTACAACCAGCTCATCGCGCGGAGAGTGCGCGATCTCGGGGTGTATTGCGACCTGAAACCCTGCGATCTGCCGCTCGAAGCGATCAAGGCATATGCGCCGATCGGCATCATCTTCACGGGCGGCCCGAACAGCGTGTACGGAGAGGACGCGCCCACGGCGGATCCGGCGCTCTTCGGGCTCGGCGTCCCCGTGCTCGGCATCTGTTACGGCGCGCAGCTCATCGCCCATCTTTCGGGAGGGACGGTGCGCCATGCGCCCGCGAGCGAGTACGGCAGGCGGGAGATCGAGCTTGCGGCAGGCAGTCCGCTCTTTGCGGGGATCCCCAAAAAGAGCGTCTGCTGGATGAGCCATACCGACTATGTCGCCGAGCCGCCCGCGGGATTTTCGGTGCTCGCCCGCACCGCGAGCTGCCCCGTTGCCGCCTTCGGGAGCGAGGAGCGGAAGATCTACGGCGTGCAGTTCCATCCCGAGGTCGTGCATTCGGAGTACGGCAACAAACTGCTCGAAAATTTCCTGTACCTGATCTGCGGGGCGCAGGGGGACTGGACGATGAAGAACTTCGCCGCGGAGCAGATCGCGCGGATCCGCGAGCGGGTCGGCGACCGCAGGGTGCTCTGCGCGATGTCGGGCGGGGTCGATTCCGCCGTCGCGGCGACGCTCGTCCACCGCGCCGTGGGAGACCGTCTCACCTGCGTGTTCGTCGATCACGGCCTGCACCGCAAGAACGAACCCGAGGAGGTCATGTCGGTGTTCCGCGACGGGCTCGGCATGAACCTCATTATGGCGGACGCCGGCGAGCGGTTCCTCGAAAAGCTGAAGGGGGTGAGCGATCCCGAGCAGAAGCGCAAGATCATCGGGAAGGAGTTCATCTCGGTCTTCGAGGAGGAGGCAAAGAAGATCGGCGCCGTCGATTTTCTCGTACAGGGGACGATCTATCCCGACGTGATCGAGAGCGGAAAGGGGAAGAGCGCGGTCATCAAGAGCCATCACAACGTGGGGGGATTGCCCGACGTCGTGGACTTCCGGGAGATTTTGGAGCCCCTGCGCGACCTGTTCAAAGACGAAGTGCGGCGGGTTGGGACGGAGCTGGGGCTCTCGGACGGGATCGTCTGGCGGCAGCCCTGCCCGGGACCCGCGCTCGCGATCCGGATCATGGGCGAGGTGACGAAAGAGAAACTTGCGACCCTGCGCGACGCGGACGCCATCTTCCGCGAGGAGATCGCCTCCGCCGGGCTCGCGCGGGAGATCTGGCAATATTTCGCCGTGATCACAGACAGCAAGACGGTCGGCGTGCAGGGGGATTTCCGCACCTATGAGAACGTGATCGCCCTCCGCGCCGTGACGAGCGTGGACGCGATGACGGCGGACTGGGCGCGCATTCCCTACGAGGTGCTCGAGAAGGTCTCCGGCCGCATCACGAACGAAGTGAAGGGGGCGAACCGTGTGGTGTACGACATCACCTCCAAACCCCCGGCAACGATCGAGTGGGAGTGATTTCCGCTTCCGCGGCAAAGGGCGACCGTTTGGAGTTTTTCCGCGAGCCCGACAACCGGTACGACAAGCAGGCGATCGTCATAAAAACGGCATATGGGGTCAAAATCGGCTTTGTCCCGCAGCGGGACAACGTCATCTTTGCCCGCCTGATGGACGCGGGAAAACTGCTCTTCGGGAAGATCGCCGCAAAGGAAAAGCGGGGCGCGTGGGCGAAGATCTCCATCAAGGTCTTTCTGCACGAATGAATGCCCCGCAGACGGGCGGGGAGGAACGGCTATGAAGGATATTTTTCTCGTCGATATGGACGAGACGCTGCTCGATTTCAGGGCGGCGGAGAGAGAAAATCTGGGCGCGGCCCTCGCCTTTTCGGGGATCGCGGCGGACGGGGGGATCCTCGCCCGCTTCCATGAGATCAACGATTCGCTCTGGAAGGCGCTCGAGCGCGGAGAGATGACCCGCGAGCGGCTGAAAACCGAGCGGTTCCGTCTCCTGTTCGCGGAGTACGACTTTCCCGCCGACGCGGCCGCGGCCGCGCGCTTTTATTGGCAGAATTTCCCCGAGGTCTGCTTCCCGTTCGGGGGCTCGCTCGGATTTTTGCGTGCGCTCAAGGGACGCGGGCGGGTGTATATCGTCACCAACGGCGGCGCCGAGATCCAGAAGCGGCACCTCGAAAAGGCGGGATTTTTGCCCTATCTCGACGGCGCGTTCATCTCCGAGGAGATCGGCGCGGACAAGCCCTCCGCCGCCTTTGCAGAGTACGCCGCGGCGCACATCGGGGGCTTTGCGCGGGAGCGCGCGGTGTGGATCGGCGACAGCTTGACCTCGGACGGCAAATGCGCCGCAGACTTCGGGATCGACTTCATTCTCTTTACGCCGCGGGAAGATCCCCCCGTGGGCTATCCGGGGCCCTTTGCCCGCTCCTATGCGGAGGTCCTCGGCCTGCTCGGGTAGGTTCAGCGGAAAAATTGCCGGTTATAGACGACGGAGGGGTGCGCAGGCGCGAGCTCTTCCGTTTTTTGATGGCATTCTTTCGCCCGTTCCCGCTCCCCCGTGCGGTAATAACAGCAGACGAGTTCCAGAAGAGGGGTCAGCGTACGGGCGGAGGGATCTTCGAAGTCGCCCTCGGCGGAATGGTCGCGGCAGGTGCGTGCGGTCTCGTACCAGAACGCCGCCTCGCGGAACCTTCCCTCCTCGCGGAAGAGCCTCCCGATGCGGCAGCAGACCGAGGCGCGGGGCTCTGCGAAGCAGAAGCTGCGGAGGAGCGCCGTCTTTGCGCCCTCCCTGTCTCCCCGCGCCGCGAAGCACTCCGCGAGCGCCTTGCACGCCTCGATCCGGTAGACATACCAGCCGCCGCCGATCGCCTCCGTGAGGACCGCCGCGGCCTCGGTGTAGAGCTTGTGGCTGCAGAGCTCCCGCCCGTAGTAGAACAGATCGCGTGGGGAGAGGGGCTCCTCCCCCGCCCATTTCCGGTAGATGTTCAGGTTGCGCATGCCGCGCGGTTTCGCGCTCCCGAGATGGACGACGCGGAAGCCGTCGCGGAGACGGTTTGCCCCCACGGCGATGCACTCGTGCACCCGTCCCTGCCAAAGGAGCCCCGCCGAGGCCCTCAGAAAGCGCTCGCGCTCGAAGGTCAGAAGCGGGCTCTCCCCGCCGATGTCGTAGGGGCAGAACACGGCGTCGGGCGTCTCCCGCTCCAGCCGCTCCCGCAGGGCGGGGAGACGGGCGAGGCTCTCTTCCGGGACGACGTCGTCGGCGTCGAGCCAGATGAGATAGTCTCCCTCCGCCTTGGAGAAGGAGAAGTTGCGCGCGGCGGCAAAGTCGTCTTGCCAGGGGAAGTCATACACCTTGCAGCGGAACTTTTGTGCGACGTCCTTCGTCCCGTCCGAGGACCCCGTGTCGACGATCACGGTCTCGTCGAATGCCCCGCGGACGCTCTCCAAACAGCGGGGGAGCGTCTCCTCCTCGTCTCTGACGATCATGCACAGAGAAATCCCGATCATTCCGTCACCTCTTGCCTCCCTACAGGATATGATGATAGTAGGGCGTTTTGTACCATGCGGGGGAGCCGTATGGGCAAAACGACAAAGGAGGAATATCAAACATGTCCACATGCACTGAGAGACGGTTTGCCGTCCTGCTGCAATGCAATTGCGGCGGAGGCTGCGGCTGCTGCAACTCCTGCGGGAACAGCGGATCCTACGTTCCCGCGTTCACCGTGAGAAATTACGGCGGGGCGACCGGTCCTACCGGCCCTACGGGTCCTACGGGTCCCACGGGTCCTACGGGTCCCACGGGCCCCACGGGGCAGGCGCCTTAAGGGAACGCCGTGAAAAAAGAGAAAAAATTCCGCGGATAACCGTTCAACTTCGGGTTGGGCGGTTATTTTCATACGGAAAAGGGGAAAAAAGGGGCGGCGGATTTGAGCGGATCCAAGCGCGTTTGCGCCGGAAATGAAACAAAAGGAGTAACAACATGCAGTACAAAGAATGGTTGGAGGAGTGGCTGGAATTCTACGTGAAGCCCTCGACGAAGGAGAGAACGTACCGGAAATACCGCAGGCAGTCGGAAAAATATCTTCTGCCGACGCTCGGCGAGTGCGACGTCGGGGCGCTCTCGGCGGTGGAATTGCAGAAGTTCTCGGCGTCGCTCGGGGAGAGGGGGCTTGCCCCCAACAGCGTCAATTTCATCGTGGCGATCCTCAAGGCGTCGCTCAAGAGGGGAGTTTCGCTCGGGGTGATCGACAGACAGTATGCAGACGCCATCGTCCGCCCGAAGGCGAGAATGAACAAGACGGCCTGCTTTTCGAAGGCGGAACAGAAGAAGATCGAAAGTTACATCTTTGCGAGGCAGGATCCGAGCCTGTTCGGCATCCTGCTCTGCCTCTATTCGGGACTTCGCATCGGCGAGCTCCTCGCGCTCACCTGGGAGGATGTCGACTTCCGGAAGGGGACGGTCACGGTCTGCAAGTCCTGCCACGACAGCTGGGTGCAGAGCCGCTATGTGAAGGTGATCGACACGACGAAGACGCCGAGCTCGGAACGGGTGATCCCGCTGCCGCGGCCGATCCTCGGGTATCTGAAGATCATCCGCAGACAGACGGGCATGCGGTTCATCGTCACCGGGAGGAGCGAATACGGCGCGGAAGTGCGTTCCTATCAGCGGACGTTCTCGACGATCCTCGAGAAGCTCCGCATCGAGCACAGGGGCTTTCACGCCCTCAGGCACACCTTTGCGACGCGGGCGCTGGAGGTCGGCATGGACATCAAGACTCTCTCCGAGATCTTAGGACACAAAGATCCTTCCGTCACTCTGCAACGCTACGCCCATTCCCTCATCGAGCACAAGACGGAGATGATGAACAAGGTCGGCAGACTCCTCGGATGAGAGTTCACGGCGATTGCGTTCACGCGATTGCTTGCTCGCTTCTTTCGCAAATTTCTTTGCTCCCCCCCCCTTGGCGCCCCCTTGAGGGGGAGCTCCGCCATAGGCGGTGAGGGGGTGTCGGTCGAAAAGAAATTTGCGAGGAAACGTGCTCCCGCGCCTGAACCCGCGTGGTCCTCTTGTTCGTTCCATCGGACAACAAGCCGCAGGTATGCGGCAAATTGTGTGCGCTGCCGCAGGGGAACCCTGCTCCGCGCAGTGATTTAGAGAAGCAAAGGACACCCCTTTTGGCGCGCCAATGCGCGCCACTTTCCCCTCAAGGGGACAGCAAGGATACCCCCCCCCACTTGGCGCCCCTTTGAGGGGGGGGAACGGCGCCATTCTGCTCAACAGTGCGGTGCACTGTGAGCGGCGCCGTGACGGGAGCAGTGGCAACCGCGACGGGCCTTGCGGCGGTCCCTGCCGCCGCAAGGCTGTCACGAAGTGACTGAGGGGGTGTCATTCCAAATACGTCATTCCGCCCCGCGCGAAGTTCTGATTCTCCAAGCGCGGCACGAGCGCCAACGGCGCGAAGTTACGAATGTGAGGAATCTCAATTACGTCATGTTGAGCTTGTCGAAACATGGACATTATTACAATGCGGTCCACACTTCGACTACGCTCAGTGTGACGTAAAAAGAAGGCGGGACAGTGTGACGTAAAAAGAACGTCATTCTGAGCGGAACGAAGTGGAGTCGAAGAATCGCACCTTGTTATAATGCGGTCCATGTTTCGACTGCGCTACTTCGTCGCATGCGCTCCTCGTGCCGCCCAAGGAACCATGACAGTAGAATGGCGGGGCAGGGCGACGTGAAGAGATTCCTCCTCCCTTCGGTCGTCGGAATGACGTGGGGAGGCACGGTCGTCGGAATGACGTGGGGAAGGACGGTCGTCGGAATGACGTGGGGAGGAAGGCTCTCGCTGTCCCCTTGAGGGGAAAGTGGCGAACGTAGTGAGCCGAAAGGGGTGTACGTCAATGACGACACCCCCTCAGTCGCTCACTTCGTTCGCGCCAGCTCCCCCTCAAGGGGGCGCCAAGTAGGGGCATTCTCAATCCCCATCCCGCTGCGGCACATAAAAGGGGGAGGGTTGGGGCATAACTATGATGAAAAGCGCATAGAATAACGGGTCTTTGGGAATATTTTCACAAGAATTTTATTCTTTTTTCCATTATAAAGGTTTGTAGCTCTTGACTTCCCGCATAAAATGGTGTAAAATGTATCTTGTATAAGTACACAGAGGAGTATATTCTCTGTACTCATCGCGCCGGGAAGTACATAAGAGCAAATTCGGATAGAACATTCGGCGGGGAGATTCCAAATGACGATCTTGAAAAAACGGAATGGGAAACGCGGTTTTACGCTGGCGGAGCTGATCATCGTGGTCGCCGTCATGGCGATCCTTGCGGGCCTTGCCTTTCTCTTTATCAATCCCAAAGACATCTCATACGTGGAATACAACCGCAGTGCGGAGGCGATCGCAACGGCGGTCCAGAACCGTTTGACCGAGATCCGCAACGCGGGCGACATGTCGGAACTGAGAGACCTCGGCGAGAGCGTTGCAGCCGAAGGCACCCCGACTTCCGATCAGGAAGGCGGCGGATATCGCTACATCTTCAACTTCATCCAAAACGCAGACGGCACGACGTTGAGGAATCCCGACATTGCCTATCTTGTTCCCTTCGGGACGATCGATCTTGAGCTCGCGGAAAATTACTACGCGATCGGGTTCCAGTCCGATACCGGCATGGTCGGGGAGGTTTGGTATTCCACGAAGCCGTTCACGGCGACCGCCTCTTATCTGAAGAGTTTAGACGCCGAGAAGCTGAAAGCGGCGGACATCGGCTACTACAAGGGCGAGGTGAATGATGCGGAGCTCGCCTTTGCGAACCTTCCCACCCCGCAGCTGACGATCACGAACCATGAAGAGCTCACGCTCAGGATCTATTTGCCCGAGGTCAAACAGCTCGAGATGTACGGCAAGAAGCTCGGCATCGTCGTCTCGCTCACCGATGAAGACGGGAAAGCGCTCGGGGAAAAGGGCATGACGCTGCTGAATACGGCGATCTATGCGACCTTCCCCGTCGGGGAGGCCTCCGCCAAAGATGATCCGAAGTCTGCGGTCGTAACGCAGGACATTCAATCGGGCGAATCCTATCAGATCGTTCTCGACACGGTCAAAAAGTTCGGCGATTCCGAGTATTTGGGCGAAATGAAGCGCGAGCTCAGCGATACGCCGACCGGGAGATACGAAGACTGGGCAGAGAAGACGGCGGCATATACCGAGGGAGACGACAGCAGTCCTCTGCTCCTCGGCGACAATGCGATCATCACCGTCTCGGTCTACTGTCTGCGCACCTCGGCCGACGGCGACAAGTATAACGAAAATTTCCCCATTGATACGACGTTCATGCCCCGCACGGCTTCCGTCACGTTCAACGGCTGGTTCAACAGCTATCGCAGCAGCAGCGTCGAGATCGCCTGCGGCAGACATCTGCAGAACCTTGCAAAGCTCACGAAGCTCACCTCCAACCTCGAACGCTACCTGCCGACGGTCGCGAAGGATCGCTACGGCGACTATATCAAGGGGACCTCGGGCTACGAGTACGGCGATTACAACTACGGCATGGCGGATGCCTACACCGACGGGACGAGCAACGGCGAACCCGCGGTAGATTACGACGACATCACGGTCAAGTACGAACGCCGGAAAGGCGTCAAGTCGATCACCAAGGCGACGCAGATCGACGCGATCGACTTCGACTGCGAAGAATGGCAAGGCATCTCCTTCATTCCCATCAATCCGCTGCCGGAGTTCACCTATGAAGGGCAGTATCTCACGATCAACCATCTCAAGGTCGACGCGCCCTTCTATGCGGGGCTCTTCGGCTATGCCTATCATGCAAAGCTGTACGATATCCTGATCGTCAACCCCTCGATCACTTCCGAAATGCCGGCGCACCTTGCCGAGCTCTACGAGATGGGCGTGGGCGGGCTGATCGGCACCTCGCGCCACTCCTCGGACATCTACAACTGCCAAACGTATATGACGCAGGAGGGGAGTGAATATCATGCCGGTGACTACCGCGTGCAGGGTTCGTGCTATGTGGGCGGGCTGATCGGCTTCGGCGAAGATGAAGACATCGCGAACTGCTCCGCCTCCGTCTACACGGGGTATGAGTATTCAAGCGACGATTCCGTGTACACGAAGTATGTGGGCGGGCTCATCGGCTGTATCACCGGCGACGGCAACGTGGAAAGCTGCTACGCCGCGGGGAACCTCACGGGGCAGTATGTGGGCGGGCTCATCGGCCTCATCGTCGAGGACAGCGACTCTTCGGGCGACGACTACCGCATTCACACCTGCTACACGGCAGGGCACATCGAATACGCTTCGAAGTCGGCGGCAGGGCTCCTCGGCCACATCAGCGAGCTTGCGGGCAACGTCCGCTCCGCGCTCAGCGCATACGAGAACTACTGCGTCGTCATCTACGGCAGGGATTCGGGTCACACATGGCCCACGATGGCGACAGAGGGAGGGGACACGGCGCCCGTTCCCATCTACGGCACCTTCAGGGGCGACGGCTTCGAATGGCTGAGGACCGACGATTTGGGCTTCAGCGATACCTATCTCACGGGTACTTATGCCGGCGAGAGCTTCTTTGCGGGCGCATCCTTCAAAGACGACAACAAAAACTACTTTATCAAGCAGAAGGGCATCACCTATTGCGAGAGCCCGTACTACACGGCGATGAATAAGGCGGTGCAGGAGCTCCTGACGGATATCGAGAATTCCTCGACGTCGAGCGCAACCGCCATTCAGGCAAAGGTCAAGGCGGCGCAGGAGAAGATCGTCTGGCTCAAGAAGCTGCAGGCCCTCGAAGATCTCAGGGCAGTCATGGAGGAGATCGTCTATCGGGTAGACAGCGAAACGGGCAAAGATCCGTACGGCCACCTCTATAACGAGGGCGGCGTCCGCTACGACTCGGGTACGGGATATGAGTATAGCCCAACGATCTATCTCGATACCGATCGTGCCAGAATAGAGGGGAGCACATCTCATAACAAAGTAGCGCTCACCGCCGTACAGGCGATCCACGTCATCTATTGCGGCACATACACCGATAGTAATGGGAATATCGTGGCGCTCAATATGAAGTACAGCGGGAGCGACACGCAGAAGAAGAAGCTCAACAAGGATACCTTCGGCGGCGTCTTCACCTTTATGGATTACTATAATTTCTTAAAGGCGCAGTACAATACTCTCCTCAGCTCCACCGCGACCGAGGCGGAAAAGACGGCCGCAAAGAATAACCTCAAAGAGATCCTCGGCGACGGCTCGAAAGAGACCTACACAACTGTAGAGAGCGGAAAGGAGAAGATCCACAACTTCTATGAAGCGGGGCTCTTCTACCGGCACTTCTATTCCGATCTTCTCTACCGCCTCTTCGACAAGGGGAAGGACTATTATCAGTATTACGGTTTGACGACGGAAAAGGCGTGCAACGAGGCGACGAAATCGCAAGATCTGAACGGCGAGCTCATCTACCGTTACTTCCGCGGCCTTGCCGAGGACAGATTCCGCGAAGTGATGGCCGATATCGGCATGGACGCTTCGCAGCGCGAAGAGTTCCTGTTGAGGACCAAAATTGAAGCTGTCGAATCGGCGATTACGACGCTCGGCGACGATAATACGATCTTCGGTAAGTGGACGGGCAAAATGGCCGGAAAGAAAACCGAGGCGCAGTCTTACGCCTCCGGTGCGAAGTCCAAGCTCGAGGCGCTTAAAGGCCATTTGACGGCCACAACGTCCAAAGAGACGTTGAAGAAGGATATCGACGCCGCC
Organism: uncultured Clostridia bacterium; assembly: GCA_947589335.1. Taxonomy (GTDB): domain Bacteria; phylum Bacillota; class Clostridia; order Christensenellales; family Borkfalkiaceae; genus Gallimonas. The sequence goes on from CANPZH010000012.1 coordinate 16,162, forward strand.
GACGCGGAATTGAAGAAGCTATATGATCTGCTCGATAGCGGAAAAGTTCCCAGTACGATTCCGGACGGCGAGAAGAAGGAGGACTATTACGACGTCGTCGATAAAAACGGCAAAACAGGCGACATGCGAACGCTCCGCGATCCGATTGCGGAGATCCGCAGAGACGTCGCGCTCTGTATTGCAACCTCCGGCTCGGGCGTAGACGCCGCACTCGACATCTTCGCAAGGGCGCTCGGAGAGAGCGGCGCGAATGTAACGGCCCTGTTGAACGACTTTACAACCTCCGTGAACGCGACCCTCGGCGCAAATTGGAACTATACCGACTCCGGCCACCGCGTAACAAACGCCGAGCAGCTCCGCAACGTTATCAGGGGCTTTCCATACGGGAGTGAGGACGATGAACGGGGTGACTACTCGCTCAACTTCTTCTACGACTACGGAAATTCCGATAAGAGCAGCTCCGGAAATCAGAAAAACCCGTATTACGGCAGTTTGGAAAACGGCTCCTATGTCGATCTAAACAACGGCGTCCATAACAACGTCTTCCCCTACAACGAGAACGCTTATACGGCATATTATCCCTTCCCGTTCGTCTATGCCAGAAAGACGCAGAATAATGATAAGCTTGTCACCTATATCCTCTTCCACTACGGCGACTGGCTGACGGAGGACCTTTGGGACAAGAGCGGTGAGGCGTTGGCGCCGACGCCGACCCCGCCCGGGCCGCCCGCTCCCACGATGACCGCCTCTAAGGATGCGGTGAGCGAAGCGCTCACAACCGTCAGCGACGCATTGGAGGGGGCTCTCAATGAGGCAGGCGCAAGCGAAACCACGGGAAAGGTCAAAAATGCCGTCACGGCTCTTGCGGGTGCGATCGACAACTTCGTGACGGAAGCCAATGATACGATGTCGGCTATGTCCAAGGCGGACCTTGAGAAGGTCCAAACGAAGATATCCGATTGGCTCACCGGTACCGGGAAAAAAGCCGTCACAATTCCAAGCCTTGAGGCGTTGGTTGCCGACGAGAAAAACAATGAGAAGGCAGTCGTCGAGAAGCTCAATGAGGTCTTGCCGACCTGTAAGCAGCAGTTGCAATCTTTGCTCGCAAGCGTAAATTACGCGCTCAAGAACTTATAGCGCATAAGGCAGGTGGATCACGTGAAACAGATTACGTTTTGTCGCAATTATCGGCGCGGTGCGTCGCTCATGATCGCGCTCGTCATCTTCATGCTCTGCGCCCTCGCGGGGGTGTCGGCATTCGTGATGGCGACCGCCAACGCGGGCAGATATGCCCATTCGAGCGACCAGGAATATTATTCCGTCTCCTCCGCCGCCCTCCTGTTCGTCGATATGTTCGACGAGTTTACCTATACGGCGAAGCCCATCACGTTCACCTATGAGAGGGAGTGGACTTACACGGGAACGGATTCCACAAACGAGCATAGCTCGACGGATTCCTATACCCTCGATGTACCCGAAGAAACGACTTTGGGCGACATGGCGCATGCAAGTACGTTGCGAGGCAGCTCGTCTTCCACTAACCGCACCGATATTTGCACACAGGTCGCGCTGCAGTGCAACAAGCTGATCCCTTATCTGAGCGTCCCGGGCGAGTGGTATGCGCGGGTCAAGGAGCAAGCGGGCGCCCCCCAAAGGCCTACATCCGTCGCTCCCATGTCCTACAGCTTTACGATCAGTATTGAAAAAACATCTTCGCAGGGCGGGGGAGCCGATTCCCGCTTCGAGCCGGTGAGCTGCACCCTCAC
>CANPZH010000013.1 GCA_947589335.1 uncultured Clostridia bacterium
CCTCGACCTCGGCTTCAAGGCGGAACATCTCCGCTTCCACGACCACGACAAGCTCGCCCACTACGCGCGGGCGGCGTGCGATATCCAGTACCTCTACCCGATGGGCTGGCAGGAGCTCAACGGCATCCACAACCGCACCGACTACGACCTCACCCGTCACCAGGAATATTCGGGCAAGAGCCTGACCTATATCGACCCCGTGGACGGCGCCCGCTTTATCCCCTACGTCATCGAATACTCGATCGGCGCAGACCGCCTCATGCTCGCCGTGCTCTCCGAGGCATACGACGAAGAGACCCTCGAAAACGGGGAAGTGCGCAACGTCATGCACTTCCACCCCGCGATCGCGGCATACAAGGCGGCGGTGCTGCCCCTCCAGAAAAATCTCTCCGCACCCGCGAAGGAGCTCCTCGGCACCCTGAAAAAGCAGTTCTCCGTCATCTACGACGAGGCGGGCTCCATCGGCAAGCGTTACCGCCGCCAGGACGAGATCGGCACCCCTTACTGCATCACGATCGACTTCGACACCCTCGAAGACGGCACCGTGACCGTGCGCGAGCGGGACAGCATGGAGCAGATCCGCATCCCCATGAGCGGCCTTCCCGCCTTCCTCGCGGAAAAGACCGCCTTCTGACAGAACCGTGTTCAAACGGCGCCGAGGCATACTGCTCCGGCGCCGTTTTTACGGGGATTCGCCACGGACGCGCAACGCGGCCTTGACAAATCCGCCCGCACGGTCTATAATAGACCGCAGAGACAGGAAACCATGCCATGAATGAAGTCATCCGAATCGTTTTAGTCGCCTATTTCGCGCTGTGCCTCGCCTCGGTCATCTGCTATCTGCCGAAGATCTTAGGCTTCCGCTACGGCTTCAAGCGGCCGCCCTACCGCCGCGCGACCGCCCGACGGAAGATCTCCGTCATCGTCCCTGCGCGCAATGAGAGCAAGATCATCGGCGACCTCTTCGCCTCCCTCCGCGGGCAGACCTACGACCGCGCGTTCTTCGACGTCAACGTGATCGTACAGGACGAAAACGACCCGACCGTCGCCCTCGCAAACGAGCTGGGCGCGAAGGTCTATGTCGTCCCGACGCAGACCTGCAAGGGAGACGCCCTCGACGGCTATTTCAAAGCGCTCTCCGCGGAGGAACGGGCGGCGTACGACGCGTTCGTCATCGTCGACGCGGACGCCGTCGTCACCCCCGACTATCTCGCCGAACTCAACAATGCCCTCGAAAACGACTACGACATCTTCCTCACGCGGAAGTTCGCCAAGAACTACCTCGGCGACAAGAAGGACCGCTCCCTCTTCTCGAACTGTTCCGCCCTCACCTGGCCCATCATCGACGACCTCGGCAACCTCTACCGCATGCAAAAGGACATGCCTCTCACCCTCTGCGGACAGGGCATGATGCTGCGCAGACGGGTCATCGAAGAGGTCGGCGGCTGGCCCTACCGCACCCTCACCGAGGACTACGAGCTCAAGCTCGTCAGCCTTCTCAACGGCTATAAGTCGATGTACTATCCCTATGCCGTCATCTACACCGAGGAGGCGCTCAGCCACGACGAAAACTATGCCCGCCGTATCCGCTGGCTGACGGGGTATGCCCAGTGCGACAAGAAGTATAAACAGCAGATCCGCCGCCAGGCGAAAGAGCGCGGAAGGCTGAACAGCGGCGAGCGGGAATATTTCTTCGGGATCGTCCCCCTGATCCTCTTTGCCGCCGCGACCTTCGCCACGATGGCGGCCGGCGCCGGGCTCGCGATCTATTACTTCCTCATCGAGCAGCCCTATTGGTACTACACGAGCTGGCTGCTCGTGTTCATGCCCGCGCTCGTTCTCTACGCCCTGCTGTTCCTCTACGGCGTGCTCGCCTATTTCTCGGACAGGGAGGCGTTCCGCGCGCTCTCCGCCCGCGAAAAGCTGGCGATGTTCCTCTTCAACCCCTTCTATCTGCTCGAATACATTCCCATCTTCATCAAGAGCCGCAGGTATGTGCGCAAGGACAGTGCGCCCGAATGGAAGGAGACCGAGAGGATCGACTACGACGAGACCCTCCGCCGCACGCAGGACGGAGAGGAGTCCAAGGAGTGATCCCCCCGGCAAAAAACCATACGAAAAGCGTCCCCTCCCGCACCGCGGGAGGGGACGCCTGTTTTTCTGACGTTTATCTGTTCGTTCTGCGGTCGGGAAGGTAGCAAAGCGGCGTCTTGTATGCCTCTTCATAGCATTCCCGCCATTCCCGTTCCGCCCGCTCCTTCATGGCGGCGATCCTCTCCCGGCGGGGAAGAGTCTCGTCCGCAAAGACGGCGGGGAGGATGTGAATGCGCATCCCGCGGGCGTGGCCGCGACCGGTGCGGCGGAAGGTGACAAATATGGGCAGCACGGGCACCCCATGCTTGACCGCATAGTGGAAGGCGCCGTCCTTCATCGGGCGGGGCTTCTGATAATTCGTCCAGAGCGCCTGCTCGGGATAGAAATGCACGATCTTTCCCCCCTCCAGCAGCCGCCCGACCTCGGCGTTGAAGTTGCGCATCGCCTCCCTGTCCGCACTGAGCGGGAGCATTCCGCCGTTCCGCATGACCCAGCCGCCGAAGCCGCCCTTGTTGTTCTGCGGACCCATCGTGTGATAGGAGCGGAAATGTCCGACTGCCTCGCGGACCGCGAGCGTATCGAGATAGTTGAAGTGGTTGGAGATGCTGACGGCTCCCGTCTTTTTGACCGCCTTCAGATTTTTCCTCCCCACGACGCGGGCGCCGAAGGCGAACCAAATGAGGAACCGCCCGAAGAGGAAGAGGACGGTGCGCCAAAAGCCCGTCCAGAAACGGTTGAGGCCGCGGCGGCGGTAGTCGTAGCGCTTGTCGGGCGCCGTCCAGCTCCCGACGACCGGAATATATTCGTAGTCGAAGCGGCGGTATCCCTCGAGGACGTCCTGTATTCCCTTGATCTGTTCGTATTTCTTTCTCTTGGCGTGCATGGCGATCCCTTCCGCCCATATAGTACCCCAAACCGCGGGAAATGTCAAGCGGAATGATCGTCCGCCCGATGCGGCGCACCGGGCGGACGAAAGAGAGATAAGCTCAGTATTGGCTCTGGGAAGAGGGCGCGGCGTAGAGATCGAATTCGCCGTCGAGGTCGAACGTCTCGCCCGCGTCGAAGGCGGCAAGTTTCGAGATGGAGACTTCATACGCCGTCATCGTGACGATGTCCGTCTCCGAGAACTTTTTCTGGTATTCGCGGCTTTGGATCCTGCCGGAGAGGGCGACCCTGTCCCCCACTTTCAGATTCTGTACAAAGCGGGCGTTCCTGCCCCATGCGATGCAGGGGATGTAGTCGGACTTGTTATAGGCGCGGTTGACCGCGATGAGCAGATCCGCGATCTCGCGGTTGAAGGGCGTCGTGCGGTAGACGGGCGGCTTGCAGATGTACCCCGAGAGCACGATGCTGTTCGGATTGCGCGAGGGCACGTCCTCGACGATCTCGCGCACGAAGACGGTGAGCATGAGCCGCGATCTGCCGTTTTCGAGCTTGTTGTAGCTGCGGAACTGCCCGAGCGCGCAGATCATGCTGCCCGGCCGCAGATCGTTCTTCTTGATGATCCGCTCCGAGATCGTGACGGGCAGAATGTCCGCCTGCCCCGAAAGGCGCATGACCTTGACGAACAGTTCGTAAAATCCCTCGCCGTATACTTCGTGCGAAAAGGTCGCCTCCGATACGATCTCTCCCGTAAAATAGACCCTGTTGTTCTTTTCCGCGTTATAATCCATGTTGCCTCCACGAATTTCTCTGCCGTAAAAAAGGATCCGCGGGGGCGGGAGCGTCTCTTCGCTCCGCCATAGAACATGCCTTTGCGTGCTTCTTTTTGACGGCAATCGTTTTTCTTGTTTCCGCCCCGTGGGTTTCCCCGTGGGCATTTATACGCTGTTGCGGGCGTGCTGTCTGCCCGTGTGGTCGATCGTATAGTTTTCGCGGTACACGAGCTCTCCGATGGGCACAAAGCGGTATCCCTGCGCGTGCAATGTGTCGAAGATGATCGGGAGCGCCTCCGCCGTGTGCAGCCCGTTGTTGTGGCAGAGAATGATCGACCCGCTCCCCACCCGCTCCACGACGCGGGCGGCGATATCCGAAGCGGACAGATCCTTCCAGTCGAGGGAATCCACATCCCACTGGATGGGCAGAAGCCCCATATGGTTGGAGGTGTCGATGAGCAGATCGTCGTAGTCGCCGTAGGGCGGACGGAAGAGGGTCACCTCCTTGCCCGTGACCGCCGTGATCGCCGCGGACGAGCTCTCGAGCTCCGCGCGGATCTCCGCCTCGCTCAGCCGCGACATATAGGAATGGGTCGCGCTGTGGGTGCCGACTTCGTGCCCCGCATCGTCGATCTTTTTGAGATAGTCGGGATGTTCCTCCGCCCAGAACTGCACGGTGAAGAAGGTCGCGCGGACCTTGGAACTTGCAAGGGCCGAGAGGATCGCGTCGGTGTGTTCGGTCCCCCAGGCGCAGTCGAAGGAGATCGCGATCTTCTTGTCGTCGCGGTCGACCGAATAGACGGGGAGGGAGCGTGCTCCGCTCCAGAAGACCGTCTCCGCGCCCGCTGCCCGCGCCGTGACGGCGCCGAGCACGACGAGCAGCAGGAGCGCCGCCGCCCACGCAAGACTCTTCCAACGGATGGTGATGACCCGCATCGCTGTTACCTCTATATGATAAAATATCCGGCGTATCGGATTTTGGCGGGTTTTGTCCGCGCGGAGGAGGTTGCGTCGAATTTCCCGCCGCACGCCGCAGACCCGTGACGATTTTTGCCGACGGTACAGGATATGCGCCGCCCCTCCCGATTATGCCCTCTTTGCCGCTTGAGAATGGACCTTATTATAATAAGGTGCGATTCTTCGACTCCACTTCGTTCCGCTCAGAATGACGTGATAGGGATTCCTCACATACGTAACTTCGCGCCGTTGGCGCTCGTGCCGCGCTTGGAGAATCAGAACTTCGCGCGGGGCAGTATGACGTAATTGAGAATGACACTCCCTCAGCCTCGGCTACGCCTCGTCAGCTCTTTGCGGCGGCAGGAACCGCCGCAAAGCCCGTCGCGGTTGCCACCGCTCCCGTCACGGCGCCGCTCACAGTGCACCGCACTGTTGAGCAGAATGGCGCCGTTCCCCCCTCAAGGGGGCGCCAAGAAACCAATCCTCTTGCTGTCCCCTTGAGGGTCATAAGACGCCATTTTGCCGATCAGCCCTGTGGGCTGTCGGCGGCGGCTTATGGTGAGTGAGCGCATTTGCCGCGCGAACGGTGACCGAGGGCGGGGCTCTACCCGCCCGAGACAGTGGCGAACGTAGTGAGCCGAAAGGGGTGTTATGCTTCCGACGGCGCCCCCCACGTCATTCCGACGACCGAAGGGAGGAGGAATCTGAGGCCGAGATTCCTCACATGCGTAACTTCGCGCCGTTGGCGCTCGTGCCGCGCTTAGAGAATCAGAACTGCGCGCGGGGCGGAATGACGTATAAAAGAAACGCGGGGCAGAATGACGTAAAAAAGAAACATTCGGAATGACGTTTTTAATACGTCATGTTGTCCCGCCTTATTACTGTCATGGTTCCTTGGGCGGCACGAGGAGCGCATGCGACGAAGTAGCTTGTCGAAACATGGACCGCATTATAATAAGGTTCGATTCTTCGACACGCGCATTCTGCGCGGCTCAGAATGACGTGTTAAAGAAGAACGCGGCTCAGAATGACGTATTAAAAGCGCGCGGGGCGGAATGACGCAATAGAAAAGGCGCGGCGGGCAAAGCCCGCCGCGCCGCAAATGGCACTCTGTCTTTCGGTTTCTATGCTCCAAACCGCACTCTGTTTTTCGGTTTCTGTGCTCCAAACCGCACTCTGTCTTTCGGTTTCTGTGTTCCAAACCGCGCTCTATTCCTCGGCTTCCGCGTCCGGGATGCCGAACGGGTGCTTTTTCGGCACGCTCGTGATCGTCAGAAGATAGACCTTCTCCGCCTTCGCCTTGCGAAGGACCGCGCAGAGTTCGCCCGCCGTCGCGCCCGTCGTAAGCGTGTCGTCGATGATCACGATCCGCCGCCCCGCGACGCTCTTTTTGTCCTCCACGCGGAAACAGCCCTTGAGGTTCTCCTCCCGCTCCGCGCGGCTCAGAAACTTCTGGGCCGCCGTTTCCCGCCGCTTGACCGCCGGCGCGAGAAAGGTCCGTCCGCTCCGCTCGGCGACCGCTTCCGCGAGCAGGCGGGACTGGTTATATCCCCGCTCCTTCTCCGCGCGCTCCGTCATCGGGACGAAGGTCACCGCGTCTGCGTCGGGAAAGTTTTTCTCCAGACAGGGCGCAAGATACTCCGCAAAGGTGCGGAAGAGGTACTTCTCCCCGCGCTTGAACCGCACGACGAGCCGCGCCGCTTCGCCCTCGTGCACGAAGAGCGAGCGCGCCAGATCGACCGCGATCCTCCGCTCCTTGCAGTCGAGACAGACCCCCTCCTCGCCGACCTTTCTGCCGCAGAAGGGACAGACCACTCTGTTCCACGGCAGCAGCGGGAAACAGATCTTGCAGATCCGCTCGTTCGCAAAGACCTCCCGCCCGCAGACGTCGCAGGTGAAGTTATGGGTGTCGTCGTACTTCTTCAGCTTTGTTTTCAGCAATTCCACGATCTTCATAGAAAAATCGCGCGGGGCATTGCCCCGCGCGGCGCCGCCCGGTCAGAAATCTTCGTCGTCGGGCTCTTCTTCGTCGTCCTCGTCGTCGCCGCCGAGCGTGTAGATCTCATCGCCCGTGACATAGTCGAGGTCCTCTTCCTCGTCTGCGTACTCCTCTTCTTCCTCTTCTTCCTCTTCCTCGTCCTCGTCGAAGGTCTCGCCGATGTCCGCCATCTCGTCGTCGAGGTCGTCGGCGTCGTCGTCGAGGTACTCGCGCCACTCGTCGTCGTCCTCTTCGTCGGGGTTGGGCTCCTCTTCGAGCTCCATCTTCTTGCGGCACTCCTCGCACATTCTCTCCCCCGCGCGCATCATGTTCTCGCCGCAGACGGGGCAAAGTTCGGTGGGAAGTTCCGCCTCTTCCTCTTCTTCGAGTTCATCGGAGTCCGTGCGGATCCCCTTCATCTCTTTGAGGCATACATCGCAGTATTCCTGTTTTTCCGCGTCGATATAATTGAGTTCACACCGCGGGCACTTTACATAGCGAACCATATTTTCTCCTTCCGCCGTCGGCGCTCTGCCGATAGGCTAATAAATTATATTAGTAATTATGGTTTTTGTAAACTGTTTTTCCGCACCCGCAATAAAAAAATTCGGAAAATTTTTCAATTTTTTTCCGCTGACGGGCCGCTCCCCGCGAGGGCATGCGAAAAGGGAGGCGATCGCCTCCCTTTTTTGTCGGTTTTTCGTGCGGGATCCCTTATTCCTCGGGCGTCTCGGGCGTCTCCTCCGTCTCGGGAGCTTCCTCCCCGGAGGGCGCTTCCGCGGGTTCTTCTTCCTCGGGCTCTTCTTCCGCAGGTTCCTCTTCGGGAGCCTCTGCGGCTTCTTCTTCGGGGGTCTCTTCGGGCTGCTCCTCCGCAGCTTCCTCCTCGGGCTGTACGGGTTCGTCGTCCGCATAGACGTCGACGTCCTTGTCGTCCGTCGTATCGACGTACATCTTCTCCTTGCCGGGCTTCTCTTCCCCGCCGCGCTTTCTCAGGAGGAACCAGACCGCAACGCCCGCGCCCGCCAGAACAAGCACGATCGCGATCGCGATGAGCGCCCATGCCCAGCCCGCAAGCCCCGTATCCGTCTCCGCGGGGTAGGTGTAGTGCTGGAGGGTCGTCTTCCAATATTCGCCGATCGCCTCCGCGTCGCTCTCGCTGACTTTGCCGATCGCCTTGAGGAAGTTGCCTCTCACCGTCTTCGTCTCGTCGGAGGTGTACGCCTCGAACTCCTTGACTTCGTCCGCGGAGTAGAGCGTCTCGGTCTTGCCCGTCTGCTCCTCCGCTTCCTCGATGTTCGCATAGAACTGCTCGGTCTCGCCCGTGTAGAAGTAGTAGCGGACTGCCGTAGCGAGGTTGTTCTTGCCCGCGTCGTTGAGCTCTTCGAGGTAACCCTCTTCGCCCATGACCTCGTTATAGGTCTCGTTGTAGGCCTTGAGCTGCTCGTTGTTCATGAGCGCGCCGCTCTCCGTTCTGAGATCGACCGCGGCGATGTAGTTGTAGGAATCGGACCCGATGGCCTCCGCGTCTGCGATGTAGAGGACGCCGCCGATGATCTCGCAGTTGTACCACGAACGGGCATGCTCGACGTCGAGCACCTGCACGGGCTGGTATGCGTCCTTCGCGCTCAGCGCCTTGTAGTCCTCCTCGTCGCCGTTGTACACCGCGCGGAAGACGTTGTTGCCCGCGTCGCCGGAGACGGTGTAATAGACGTAGCGGTAGGTCTGATCGGACGAAGCGTCGATCGAAAGCAGCGTCGCGCTGCCGATCCCCCTTGCGACGGGGAGCGCCTCCGCGGTCCCGCTGCCGTCTGCCTTGACGTCTGCGCGGAAGAGGGTGCCGTTGCTGACATACAGATAGTGATGTTTGCCGTCCTCGAGATAGAAGATCGCAGAGGTGCCCGCGTTCGTCGTGTTCTGTGCGACGACGTCGAACGTGCCCTTCGCGTTGCCCGAGACGGAGTTCCAGCCGTCTGCGTCGATCTTGTCCTCGGAGAGATAGAAGAGCCAGCCGTCTTCGCCGACCGAGCTCGTCGTCGTGAGGTCGGATCGGGTGAAGTAGATGCCGCCGTTCGTATAGGACTGCAGGGTGTAAGTGAAGCCTGCGGGGGAGACGGGGGTCACGCCGTCTGCAAGGTCGTGCGTGAACTGGAGCGCATTGCCGTTCTCGGCATACGCCCTGCCGATGCCGTCGAGGACGATCTCGCCGAGGTTGACATAGGGTTCGTCTTCGTGCTCGTCGAGGTAGTCCTGTCTCCACTCATAGGTGTAGGGAGCCTCGGTCGCGTCCGCCCGTACGCGGTAGACCTGCGTGTATTCGCGCGCGCTCGCCCCGCTGTCTTCGACGTCGAGGTCGGGCGTCACCGTCATCGTATAGTAGACCGTCGGGTTCTGCTTATCGATGCTGTCGAGCAGATATTCGCCGATCCCGGACGCGAGAACGGTGTCCGTTCCCTTCGCGAGGTTGTAGGAGTGGATCGCGGAATCCGCGACATAGAGGAGATAGACGGTGCCGTCCACTTCGACGAAGCGGTAGACGGTGGAGTTGCTCGAAACATAGAAATAGCTCTCAACGTCCGACCCGTCGAGCTTCGCGCTCTTGAAGTCGAGATAGCTGTTCTGGATCACGCTGTCGACGTCTCTGACGTTGTTCGGCGTCGCATAGTACACACGGTCGCCATAGACGTAGATCCCGGACGTGTAGTCCGCCGCGACCATGAGGGAGGGGACGACCGTCTCCGAAGTGTTGTTGCCCGCGAGAGCGTCGCTCTCCTTGATCCGCATCAGCGCGCCCTTGACGGGGGACCCGTAGGTGTTGTCTGCGGTATAAGTTTCAACGCCGTTGATAAAATAGAGATATTCGCCTTTCTTGACGACGAATCCGCCGTTGGATTCGACCGCGTCCGTACCGGAGGGGCCGCCTGCGGGCGGCGTGAATCCGTTGCCGCAAGCCGCAAGAGACGCGGCTCCGAGCGCCATGACGCCCGCCGTGAAAATTGTCATCACTTTCTTCAGCATTTTACGCATAAGACATTCCCTTATATGTGTCAGAAAATTCTCGTTCTAACGATACGTCCTTCATTATATACTAAACAAAGGTTTTTTGCAATCAAAAACCCATGAAACTTGCATTTTTCTTTAAGAAATTTTGCACGCGGAGGTGATTTTCCATGGAAAAATTCGGGATCTTCGAACTTTTGGACGCCCTTTCTGCGATCACGGCGGCGGCCGGAACGGAGGACAAGGACGCGCAGACGGACAAGGCGTATCTTCCTCCCTCCTACGGGGAGAGCGCGCCCTCCGCGCCCGCTGCCCCCTCCGCGGAACGGGACGCCCTTCAGAGCTTCCTCGCCCGCCACGACGCCATCGCCAAAAAGGCGGACCGGAAAAAGGATCCCTCTCAGAGCCTGACCGAAAAACCGCGCTGACCGAGCCACGTCAAGGCGAGCCCGATCCACGCCGCCGCATGCCTGCCCTGCGCCAGCGCCCGCTCGTCCGTCTCCGTCTCGCGGCTCGCGACGCTCAGCCCGTGCCTGCCCCGCTCGAAGATGTGCAGTTCGAAGGGAACGCCCGCCCCGCGGTATGCGCCCGCGAGCAGCAGCGCGTTCTCGACGGGGACGAGCTCATCCTCGGACGTATGCCAGATGAACGCGGGGGAACTCTCCCCCGTGACGCGGTTTTCAAGGGAGAGCGCGGCGCGGAGGGAGGCGTCTCCCCCCGAGATGACGGACGCGGTGCCCTCGTGCGTCTTCTCCCCCGTCGTGACGACGGGATAGGCGAGGATCGCGGCGTCGGGACGGACAAGCGCCGCGTCCCCCTTGAGAGCCTCCTTTACGGGCGCCTCGCCATGCAGCGTCGCGAGCATGCCCGCAAGATGTCCGCCCGCGGAGAACCCCGCCGCCGCGACGTGACCCGCGTCCGCGGAATATCTGCGCGCGTTTTTGCGGATATATGCCATCGCCATCGCCGCCTCCACGAGGGGGACGGGATACGCCGCGTTCACGGTGTAGTCGAGCACGAACACCGAATAGCCCTCTGCGAGAAAGCGCAGGGCGACGGGCTCCGACTCGCGCCCGGAGATCGCGGCATAGCCGCCGCCCGGAAGGATGAGCGCCGCCGGACGGAGTTTTTCGCCGAGGTCTCCCCTGCGCGTCGGGCAATATGCCGTCAGCATGCCGCCGCTGCCGCCGCGCGGGACAGGAAACCGCTCATACAGGTCGATCGTTTCGTAAATCATATCCCCCCCCTCCGCGGCCGCGCCGCGGAACGTTTTGCCGTGATGAAAAAACAAGAGGTACGCTTTGCGGTACCTCTTGAAAGGATTATCTCTTGGAGAACTGCGGCGCTCTGCGTGCCTTTTTGAGACCGTACTTCTTTCTCTCCTTGACTCTCGGGTCGCGGGTGAGGAAGCCGGCCTTCTTGAGCGCCGGTCTTGTTTCGGGCTCGCTCTGGAGGAGCGCTCTCGCGATGCCGAGACGGATCGCGCCCGCCTGCCCCGTGAAGCCGCCGCCCACAACGTTCACGCGGACGTCGTACTTGCCCTCCGCGCCGATCTCTGCGAGGGGCTGCTTGACGATGTATTGCGTAGTGCCCTGAGGGAAATAATCCTCGAGCGCTCTGTCGTTGATGATGATTTCCCCGGTGCCGGAGGGAATGAGACGGACGCGGGCGATCGCTTTCTTTCTGCGGCCCGTGCCCCAGTACTGCAATTTCTTCTTCAAAGTTGCTTTCGCCATTTCAATACCTCTCCCGCCTTAATTAGAATAATTTGAGCTCTTCGGGCTTCTGCGCCTGATGGTTGTGCTCTGCGCCCTTGTAAACTCTGAGCTTCTTGATCATCTGTCTGCCCAGAGAATTCTTGGGGAGCATCCCCTTGACCGCCTCGTAAACGGCAAGGTCGCTGCGCTCCGCCATGAGCTTCCCGTATGCGATTTCTTTGAGACCGCCGATATATCCCGTATGATAACGATAATATTTGTCCTCCAGCTTCTTGCCCGTGAGGACGATCTTATCGCTGTTGAGAACGATCACAAAATCGCCCGTATCGACGTTGGGGGTGAAGGTGGGTTTATTCTTTCCGCGCAGAATCGAGGCGACCTTGGAAGCGACTCTTCCCAAAGGCTGTCCCCCGGCGTCTACGACATACCACTTTCTCTCAACCGTCTGAGCGTTTGCCATATAGGTTTTCATATCCGTACTCCTTGATTTCTTGCCGATCAATTTGCCTGCGTTCCGGCAAAAACGGGGCTCTTTGCCGAATTACCCCTTCATTATAGGGCTTGAATCGAGTTCCGTCAAGCTGTTTTGAGTTGCGAAAACAAGATTTTTTCGGAAAAAACAAAAATTTTTCGCGATTCGTTTTATTTCACGGAAGCGGGTCCTCCGCGCGGGAAAAGCGCCCGCAAAACCCGCCGGGAAGGGGCCCTTTCTCCCTCGCTTTCCGCCGCGGCGAAGGGTCAGAGCCGGCGGATGACCCTTGCGGGATTGCCGACCGCTACGCTCCCCGAGGGGATGTCGTGCACGACGACGCTCCCCGCGCCGACGACGACGTTGTCGCCGATCGTCACCCCGGGCAGGACCTTTACCCCGCCGCCGAACCATACGTCGCTGCCCACCCTGATGGGCCTCGCGAATTCGAGCTGGGCGGAACGCGTCTTTCTGTCGAGGGGGTGCCCCGCCGTGTAGAAGCCGCACTGCGGCGCGATGAAGACGTTGTCGCCGAAGATGAGCTTGTTCGTATCGAGGAACACGCAGTCGTGGTTGGCGTAGAAGTTTTCGCCGACCTCGGTGTTGTAGCCGTAGTCGAACCACACGTTGCTCTCGATGTTGAAGTTTTCGCCGCACTTGCCGAGCAGCGAGCGCATGAGCGCCTGCCGCTTTTCCCTGTCGTCTCTCGGCGTGCGGTTGTATTCCTCGCAGACCCGCTTTGCCCGCGCAAGTTCGCCCAAAAGTTCTTCGTCCACTTTGTAGAGCTCGCCCGCGAGCAGTTTCTCTTTTTCCGTCATGATCTCTCTCCCATATCCCCTCCGCGCGGGCGCGCCGCGGCAGGAAAGCCGCGGCGCGCCCGCCGTGAAAGGTCCGATTTGTCTTGATTATTCGAGGACCGCCTTGATCCTCCTGACGCCCGCCGAGGAGGACTGTTCCTTCTGGATCCTGAAATGTCCCAGAACGCCCGTGCGTTCGACGTGCGGCCCTCCGCACATCTCCTTGGAGAACGTGCCGATGGAATACGTCTTGACGACTTCGCCGTACTTGCTGTCGAACACGCCGACGAACCCCTCTTTGCGCGCCTCCTCGAGGGTCATCTCCCTGTAGACGACGGGGATATTTTCCTCGATCTTTTCATTGACGAGGTCCTCCACCGCCTTGATCTCCTCGGGGGTCATGGCGCGGTCGAAGTTGAAGTCGAAGCGCATGCGCTCGTCGGTGATGTTGCTGCCCTTTTGGTTGCAGTCGGGCGAGAGCACGGTCTTGAGCGCCGCATTGAGCAGATGGGTCGCGGTGTGATACTTCACCGCCGCCTCGCTGTGGCTCTCGAGCCCGCCCTTTGCTTCGCCCTTCTGAATGACGCGGCTCTTCTCCTGGTGTTCCTTGAACGCCTCGTCGAAGCCCGCATGGTCCACCGTCAGCCCCCGTTCGCCCGCGAGCTCTTCGGTGAGCTCGAGCGGGAACCCGTAGGTATCGTACAGGCGGAATGCCGCCTTGCCGCCGATCACCGTCTCGGGGACGTAAGAGGGATCGCTCTTTGCCATGAACTCGTTCTTGCGGGCGATCCCCGCGACGCACTTTTCGAACTCCTTCATGCCCGAGACGAGGGTCGCCTCGAAGCGGTCGGTCTCCTTTTTGATCTCGTCGAGGATGAACGCCTCCTTCTCGATGAGTAGCGGATACGCCTCCCCGTACACCTTCCCGATGAAGATCTTCGCGACGGACTGCATCGTCTCCGCGGGGATCTCGAGTTTCTTGCAGTAGCGGATCGCGCGGCGCATGATGCGGCGGAGGATATACCCCGCGCCCGTGTTCGAGGGCAGAACGCCCGTCGAATCGCCGATGAGCATGACCGTCGTGCGCACATGGTCGGCGATGATGCGCATCGCGCGGCGGTCCTCCCCGCCGTCCGCATACTTCTTCCCGGACGCCCGCTCGAGCTCGGCGAGCACGTCGGTGAAGAGGTCGGTCTGATATGCGTCGTGCAGCCCGTTCAAAAACAGGAGCATGCGGTCGAACCCGAAGCCCGTATCGACGTTCTTGTTCTCAAGAGGTTCATAGCCCTCTCCGAGCTTGCGGTATTGCATATACACGTCGTTGCCGATCTCCACATAGTCGTCGGGGAAGACGGGGTCGGGATCATCTGCGTCGATGGGATAGAACCACTCGTTGTCGGGTCCGCAGGGGGTGCCCGTCGTGCCCTCGAGCTCCCACCAGTTGTCCTCCTTCGGGAGATAGAACACGTGCTCCTTTTTGATCCCGAGCGAGATGAGCAGGTTCGCCGTCTCCTCGTCGCGGGGGACGGACTCGTTGCCCTCGAAGACGGTCGTGCACAGCTTGTCCTTGTCGAGCCCGAACTCCTTCGTCAGAAGTTCGAAGGTCCATGCGGTCTTCTCTTTTTTGAAGTAATCGCCGAGCGACCAGTTCCCCATCATCTCGAAAAAGGTGAAGTGGGAGGGATCGCCGACGGAGTCGATATCGACCGTGCGCAGACATCCCTGGATGTTGCACAGCCGCTTGCCCGCGGGATGGGGTTTGCCCAAGAGATAGGGCATGAGCGGCTGCATGCCCGCCACGTTGAACATGACGCCCGTCGAGCCGTCGCCGATGAGGGACACCGCGCCGATATCGACATGTCCCCTCGCCTGATAAAAATCGAGCCATTTCTGTCTGAGTTCTTTTGCCGTGATTTTCATATTCTATATCCTTTTTGTTCCGCTTTCTTCCTCGAACCGCACACGGGCGGCGTCTTATGGGGTTCAGATCTTGCTCAGCGTGTAGCCGTCTTTGCTGTCCTTTACGGCGTAGCCCATGCCGCGCAGCTTCTCGCGGAGCTCGTCCGAGCGCGCCCAGTCCTTCGCCCTGCGCGCCTCCGCCCGTTCCTCGGCGACCGCCTTCACGTCCGCCGGCACGTCCTCCTCTTTGGGCGCATATTTCGAGAGATATTCCCCCGCGTCCCGCTTGAACAGCCCCAAGAGGGAATAGGTCTTTCTGATCTGGTTGACGATCCTTCTCGCCTTCGGGTCGTTCTCCCCGAGAAGACGGGATACGTCTTTGAAATAGCCGAAGAGGGCGGAGAGGGCGAGCGCGGTGTTGAAGTCGTCGCTCATCGCCTCGTCGAAGGCCCTGTCGATCTCCTCCTCGCCCCCCGTCTCGCCGGGGAATGCCGCCTCCGCGCGGCCGATCAGGGTGTAAAAGCGCACCAGATGCGCCTCCGCGCCGGGGAAGAGGTCGTCGGTGATGTTGACGTCTCCGCGGTACCCCGTGGAGAGCAGGGCGAATTTGATCGCCTCGTTGCTGTATTTTGCGAGCAGATCTTCAAGGAGCAGGCTGTTCCCGAGGGACTTCGACATTTTCTGCCCGTTGACCTTGATGAGCCCGTTGTGCACCCAGTAGTTCGCGAACTGCTTGCCCGTGAGCGCCTCCGTCTGCGCGATCTCGTTTTCGTGATGGGGAAAGATGAGGTCTCTCCCCCCGCCGTGGATGTCGATCCTGTCGCCGAAGGCGGCGCGGTTCATTGCCGAGCACTCGATGTGCCAGCCCGGCCTTCCCTTGCCCCAGGGGGAATCCCATGAGATCTCCCCCGCCTTCGCCGCCTTCCAGAGGGCGAAATCGTAGGCGTTCTTCTTCGCCCCGTCGTTCTCGACGCGCACGCCGTCGAGCATGTCCTCCTTGTCCCGCCCGGAGAGCTTTCCGTAGGCGGGAAAGCTGTCTACGTCGAAATACACGTCCCCGTTGGGCGCGGGATAGGCATGTCCCTTGGCGATGAGCGCCTCGATGAAGGCGATGATGTTGCCGATATTCTCCGTCGCCTTGAGCCAGACGGTGGGCTCGTCGACGTCGAGCTCGCGCATGACGGCGTCGATCTTCCCGATCATCATCTCGGCGTACTCGTCGGCGGGGATCCCCGTCTCCTTGCTCCTCGCGATGATCTTGTCGTCGACGTCGGTATAGTTGCGGGCATAGGTCACATGGTAGCCCTGTTTTTCGAGAAATTTGCGGAAGATGTCGTAGAGGATCGCCTGAAAGCCGTGCCCCACATGCGCCTCGCCCGAGACGGTGATGCCGCACGCATACATTTTGACGTTTCCCTCTTCGAGGGGGACGAACTCCTCCTTTCTCCCGGTCAAAGAATTATAGATCTTCATGTTTCTCCTCTCTCAATGCCTCTTCGAGCGCGAACACCCGCTCGCGGAGGGCGCAGATCTCCTTTGCGATGGGATCTTCCTGTTCGGGCATGAGGTCCTGCACCTTCTCGCCGCCGAGGCGGACGACCCGCCCGGGAACGCCGACGACGGTCGCATACGGCGGGACCTCGCGGAGGACGACCGCGCCCGCGCCGATCTTCGCCCCGTCTCCGACCGAAAACCCGCCGAGCACCTTCGCCCCGCAGGAGATCGTGACGTTCTTCCCGATCGTGGGGTGCCGCTTGCCTCTCTCCTTGCCCGTGCCGCCGAGGGTGACGCCCTGGTAGATGACCGTCCCCTCGCCGACCTCCGCCGTCTCGCCGATCACGACGCCCGCGCCGTGGTCGATGAACACGCCCGACGCGATCTTCGCCGCGGGGTGGATCTCGATCCCCGTGCGGAACTTCGCCCATTGCGACGCCATCCGCGCAAGCAGTTTGAGGTGCATGCGGTACAGACGGTTGGCAAAGCGGTGCCAGCTCAGAGCGTGTACGCCCGAATAGGTGA
>CANPZH010000014.1 GCA_947589335.1 uncultured Clostridia bacterium
CACGAAGGCGATCACGATTCTGAAAAGCTTACTGGTTGATTGTCTTTCCATAATGATTCTCCTTTCCTTATTTTTTTTGGATCCATTGTACCCCTCAACGTAGCATAAGGGGGCACTTTGGGCTTTATTTTATCACAGGGCGGGAACGCTGTCAAGCAATTTCAATCAAAAAGGGAATGATTTTTGAAAAAAATTACAGAAATACCCGAAGTCGGCAGAAAAACAACACCGCTTCGGGGTGTGCGTTTCCGCTTGTCAATAAAAGCTCGACTTTTGATTGTTCCTTATTGAATTGTGATAAATACCGCCCGCGTGCGCTATGCCGCCGAGTGTATCTGCGGATATTATAACAAAACATATTTCCTATGTCAAGAGGTTTTTGAAAAATTTTCACGGCGTTATTTGACAATTCCTGCTTTTTTAGGGAATTTTCGGAGATTTTGTCTCTTTTTGCCGCCTTCCCCCCCCGCTCGCGCGCGCGTTACATATATAATTATACGGTTCCGCGCCCCGGCATACGGTTCCGCGCCCCGGCTCCTCCCCTCGGAAGGCAGCCGCCCGAAGCGGGCAGACGGGTTCCCGCGCCCGCTCTCCCGCTCCTTTCCCTCTTCTTCCCCCTTCGCTAAGATACGGGCGCGATCGCGCGGCGTTCTTTCGGGACGCAAGCGCGCCCGCCCGCGGGATCTTCCCGCGGGCGGGCGGATCCGAGGCGCCGTCCTCTCCGATTTTATATTTAGATGAACGTCGAAATAACGCGTTTCAGGGGGTTTTGGGGCGGAAATCCCCGCTTTTTCCCAATTTTCGGGCGCCGAAGACGCCGGAGCGGAGGATCCCGCTTGCGACCGTCTCCTTTTCCGTGGGCCTTTTGGCGAGGGCGTCCTCTATGAGGGAGACGAGAAGATCGCGGGCGCAGGTGAGCTTCTCCCCGAACAGACGGGTCGCGAGCGTGCCGGGTACGGTGTTGAGCTCGTTGAAGTAGATCTTCCCCTCCGCGAGCAGGAAATCTCCCCGCACCACGCCGCAGAGGGACAGCTGTTCATATGCGCAGCCGAGGTATTCTCTGATGTGCTCCTCCGCCTCCCCCGGGATCTCCGCGGGAATGCGGGAGGCTTCCGGGGTCGCCTCTTCGTACTTCTCGCGGAAGGAGAGCACCTCGCCCGCGGAGAAGACCTCCTCGACGGGCGAGAAGATCAGACGGCCGCCCAAACGGTATACGGCGCAGTTGAGATCGCGCTTGCCCGCAAGGTATTCCTCGACGAGAGCGGCTCCGTCGAGGCGGAATGCCGCCGCAAGCGCCCTTTGGAGTTCCTCCTCCCCCTTTGCGACCGCGACGCCGATGCTCGAGCCGAGTTTGCTCGGCTTGACGATGACGGGATAGCCGAGCCGAGCCGCCTCCTCCCGCCAGCTGCCGGACGGGAATGCCCGCTCCGTGACGGCGAAGGAGCGCGCCGTCGGGATCTTGAGCCCGCGGAGGACGATCTTGGAGAGGATCTTGTCGAGAAAGACCGCCGATCCCGCCATTCCCGGAGAGGCGGACGGGAGCCCGTTCCACTCGAAGAGCGCGGAGAGCACGCCGCCCTCCCCCATGCCGCCGTGACAGCAGTTGAGGGCGCAGTCGAGCGCGGCGATCCGCTTGCCCGGCCTCCGCTCCGAATAGAGCCCGCGCCCGCGCAGATACACGGGCGGGAACTTCGTCTCCCCGCAGAAATCCTTGACGCCCCGCGCCCGCTCCGCACACGCCATGCCGCCCGACTGCGGCAGATAGACGGGCAGTACGCGGTACCCCGCGCCCCGCAACAGGTTGACGGCATACATGCCCGTGATGACGGAGATCTCGTGCTCGTTCGACCGTCCGCCGAAAAATACCCCGACTGTTTTCATATTTTCTCTCCTTTCGATGATTTTTTGGTCCCGGACCGCTTTGGCCGCTTTGACCGTTCGGTTGTTTTCGGGGCGCGCCCGCCCCCGCGGGGGGGGCGGGCGCGCCGTAAAAAAAGACGCCGAAGTTCTTCTTCGGTGTCTTCCTCCGCATACTCTGCGGCCTGATTCAAAATTCGTATCTTCTTCGCGGATTCCCCGCTCTGCGCTACCTTGGGGTCAGTAGAGGTCGGGCAGGTCGTTCAGAAAGAGCACGCTGTCCCCCGCCCGGAGATCCGACGATAAGATCTCCTGCGCCGCGCGGAGGGTCGGGACGATCCTGAGCCGCTCCGCTTCTCCTCCCGCCTCGAGGTATCCCCGCTTCACGGGCAGAACGAGCGTCTCTCCGACGAGGATCACATCGAGCCCGACGAGGGCGGCGCCGAGTTCGGCGTTCGTCTTCTCCTCGATCTCCCCGAGCTCCACGAGCCCGGGCGTGACGACGACCTGCCGTCCCGGCATGAGACGGAGCGTCTCGAGCGCGTTCTTCGCCCCCTCGATGTTGGAGTTATATGCGTCGTCGAGAATGGTGAGCCCGTTTTTCTCAATCTTCTCAAGACGGTGCGGGACGGGGGTCAGCTCCTTCGCGCCCGCTGCGATCTCCTCCATGCTCATGCCGAGTTCCCGGCAGAGCGCGGCCGCCAGTGCGACGTCCTCCGCCGCATGCCGCCCGAGAAGTTTGGTCTCGAAGCGGATCCGCTCTCCGTCCGCCGTCAGATCGAACGAGGTCCCCTCCGCCGTGAGCGAGATATTCCCGACCGCGAACTCCCGCCCCTCGAGCAGGGAATTTTCCGCCGCACACTCCGCCGCAGACGCACCGAGGATGCACTTCTTCGCCCGTTGCGCGAGGACGCCCTTCTCCTTCGCGATCGCCGCGAGGGAGCCGAACGTCTCCACATGCTGGGCGCAGATCCCGACGATCACGCCGTAGTCGGGACGGACGAGGTCGCAGAGGGTGCGGATGTCGCCCGTATACCGCGCGCCCATCTCCGCAAGGAAGACGTCGCAGTCGGCCCCCCGCTCCTTCACCGTCTTTGCGATCCCCATCGGCGTATTATAGGATTGAGGGGTCGCGATGACCGTGTACTTTGCGGAGAGCAGCTGCTCTGCATAGTGCTTGACGCTCGTCTTGCCGAAGCTGCCCGTGATCCCGACTTTGACGCAGCGGCTCTTCGCAAGCGCGCGCTTTGCCCGTCCGATGAAGCGGCGGTTGTGCGGGATCTCATAAACCGCCATGAGCCCGGAGGCACAGACGAGGGTGAACGGGAGCGCCATCGGCAGGAGCGCGAAGGGCACATACGCAAACAGGGAGAACCACTCCGAACCGACGGCAATCGCCGCGGCTCCGAGCCCGAAGCCGAGCCCCGCACAGAGGGCGGTGAGCAGAATGTAATGCGCCAAAGCGAGACGGACAAAGCGCGCAGAACGCTTCGGCCGCACCTTGAGCGCGTATCTCTTCTCCGACCAAAGGTAGAGGATGATGAGCCCGAAAAAGGGCGCCGCCGAGAGAAGACAGGCGATGAAATGTCCCAAAAATGAGAAGCAGAGGTCGAACAGCGCGGTGAGGAGCACGAGGGAGAGCGACAGCAGGGAGAGCCTCTTCCGCTGGATGTTCCCCTTCGAAAAATACCACTTGAAAAAGCGGCGGGCGCGGTAGCCGCTCTGCTGCAGGAGGGCGGCAAGCCGCAGCGCGACGGCGGCGCAGGCGAATCCCGCGAGCACCGCGCCGAACAGGATCATGAGAATGGTTTGCTGGGGAAAGTTCATTGTAAAAACTCCTCTGCCGCCAGATTGAACGAGACGGGGTCGTCGAGATGGGCAAAGTGTCCGCATCCCTTGAGGACCAGAAGTCCGCTCCCTCCGATGTGCCTGTGAAAGATCTCGGCGTAAGAGACGGGGGTGTCCGCGTCCTTTTCGCCGCTGACGAGCAGTACGGGGACGCGGATCCGCTCTGCCTCCTCGCGCAGATCTTCGTTGACGATCTTTTTATAGCTCTCCCGCATGACGGGGGAAAGCGCTCTGTACTCGCGGCTGCCGAACCGCCGCTCCGCCATGCGCGGGAACACGCGGCGGACGATGCGATAGGCGCGCACATGTGCACGGTAGGCGAGCGTGCGCTCGGGGACGATCCCCGCACAGCCGCACAGCACCGCCCTTCCGAACAGTCCGCGCGCAAGGCACTTGATCGCAACCCGCCCTCCGAAGGAATGGGCGATCACATAGGGGGAGACGATCCCCTCCTCCCGCAAGAAGGACTCCGTCCAGTCGGCATAGTCCGAAACGGACCACGCCGCGGGGATGGGATCGCTCTTGCCGAAGCCCGGGAAATCGAACGCCGTCACGCGGAAAAAGCGGGAAAAGTATTCGATCTGCGGGGCAAAACTCTCTTTGGAGGCAAGATAGCCGTGCAAAAAGACGAGATCTCTGCCCTCGCCCATGCGCAGGCGGGAAATGTTCACTCAAGCTCCTTTTTCATGACGAGCGCGTCTTCGCCGTCGGGATAGTAGCGGGTACGGGCGTAGACGCCGACGAACCCGTATTTGAGATACATCATGATCGCGGGCACATTGGAGACGCGCACCTCGAGGAAGATCCGGCGGACGCTCCTCCGCCGCGCCTCCCAGAAGAGATCGTCGAGGATCTTCTTCGCGCGGCCGCAGCGGCGGTACATCTCGGCGGTCGCGATCAGTTCGAGCTCCGCCTCGTCGCCGACATAGTTACAGCCGCCGTAAGCGGTGATCGTTCCGTCCTCCTCGAGCAGGGAGCCGAAAAACCGCCCCGAGAGGAAGGTCTCCGCGAGCATCCTGCTGTTCCAGGGGTCCGTAAAGCACTCGCGCTCGAGCTGCGCGATCGCGTTCAAATCTTCGAATGTCCAACTGCGTCCGTTCATTTGCGATTCTCCTCCGCCGACGATTTTCTCAGGTACAGTGCGGCGAGCTCCGCCGCGGGAATGAGTTCCTTTTGTTTGGCGAGGACGGCGCGGAGCAGTCCCTCGCAGGGATCCGCGACCGTGCAGCCCTCCGTGAGCGCCTCCGCGGAGACGGGCAAAAACCCTTCCGCGATCAGGCGGTCCGTCTCCTCCGGGGAGAGGTAGGCGGGCGGGGAGACGATCTGCTTCTTTTCGTCATATGCGCAGCCGTAGCGATAGCCGCGGCCCGCATCGACGAGCGCGAGCAGCGGCACGCTCTCCCCATGATATGCGAGCGTATCGAAGGAGGTGACGGCGAGGGCGGGCTTTCCCGCCGCGAAACAGAGGCCCTTGACCGTCGAAATGCCGATGCGGATGCCCGTAAAGGACCCGGGACCCACGACGGCGGCGAAAAAGTCGCATTCCTCCGGGGCCATATGCGCGCGGGACAGGGTGTCCGTGACCGTATCCGCCAGCACGACGGAATGCCTGAGTGCGCAATCGGGCAGATGGATCTTCTCCGTGCGCCCGTCTGCATATGCGATCACGCTCAGATATTTTGCGGAAGTGTCGATGGCGAGAAAGTTCAAGATCTGATCTCCCGGATCTCGTCTCCGCTGCCGGAGATCGCTACCCGTTTGACGTTTTCGGGCAGGAGACCCTTGATATTTTCGCTCCATTCGACGAGGCAGATCCCGCCCGCGTCGAAATAATCGAGGAAGCCGAGCTCGACCGCCTGCCGTTCGCTCGTCACGCGGTAACAGTCGAAATGGAAGAGCCTTCCCTCATAGCTGTTGAGATAGGCATATGTGGGGCTTGTCACTTCCGCCCCGATCCCGAGCCCCCGCGCGATCCCCTTGGCGAGGACCGTCTTGCCGGCGCCCATCGGGCCGTCGAGCAGGACGACGTCTCCCCCGCGCAGCGATTTTGCATATTCTTCCGCCCAGAGGAGGGTCTCCTCGGGCGAGTGCGAACAAAAAACAGCCATATGCAACCATTATAGCGCATACGGCCGTTTTTTGCAAGAATTTACTCCCGATTCCCTGCGTTTTCTTTCCCCGTTTTGCGTTCGAGCTTTTCCCGCGTCAGGCGGATGAGCCGTGAGAGCGGCTTGTAGACGATAAAGACGATGACGCTCACCGCGGCGCCCTTGATCGCGTTGAAGGCGAGGGCGAAGGGCCAGGTGGAGGCGAACATCTCCGCGGCGGAATCCCCCATGAAGAGGGGATAGGTGATGAACCTGTTCGCGGGGACCGAGACGATGATCTGCAGAAGACTGCCGAGGAGAAGATAGAGCGCGACCCACCACTTCCCCTTCCGGAAACGGTATGCGATCGAAGGGATCAGGATATAGGCGACCGCCATGAGCCAGTTCGCGACCTCGCCCACGAACATGGTCCCCGATTTCGTGAGGCAGAGCAGCTCTTTGATCGTGATCGAGACGACCGCCTCGACGGGCCCGAACAGGAAACCCTCGAGCAGGAAGAAGACGTTCGCAAAGTCGAGTTTGAACCACGCCGCCGCGGGAAAGATCGGAAATTCGAGCAGGGTCACGACGAAGGCGAGCGCCGTAAAGAGCGCCATATAGGCGATATGGGTCGCGGAAAAGTGGCGCCTCAACATGGTTTTGGTATTTTCTTTCATGGTCTCTCCTTATCATCAAACGGCGCGCGCCCCCGCAGACGGGGGCGCGCGCC
This sequence comes from uncultured Clostridia bacterium, assembly GCA_947589335.1. Taxonomy (GTDB): domain Bacteria; phylum Bacillota; class Clostridia; order Christensenellales; family Borkfalkiaceae; genus Gallimonas. The sequence goes on from CANPZH010000014.1 coordinate 6,523, forward strand.
GAAACAGTTCCTTTCTCATCCGGACTATGACCGTCGGTACGGGAATCACACCCGTTCGGGGGCTTGCGCCCTTCGCAGACTTTACTGCCGGTGGAGACTTTCACTCCGCCCCAAAGAATTCGATTTGTCTGTATTGTATCGCTGCCGCGTGCGCTTGTCAAGAGATCGCGGACATTTTTCCGGGGAATTTTTACAAAATATCGCCCTCATAGACGGGAAAGCGCGCGCACAGCTCTCCGACCCTCTCGCGGACGGCGGGGACCGCCTCTTCGCGCCTTCTGATCACCTCCGTCACGAGATCTGCGATCTCCGCCGCCTCCCCCTCCTTCATGCCGCGGGAAGTGACGGCGGGCGTGCCGATCCTCAGCCCGCTCGTGACGAAGGGAGACGCCGTCTCGAACGGGATCGTGTTCTTGTTGGCGGTGATGCGGGCGTCGTCGAGCAGCCCTTCCAGCTCCTTGCCCGTGAGCCCCTCCCCTCTCAGATCGAGCAGCATGAGGTGGTTGTCGGTGCCGCCGGAGACGAGCCGCACGCCGTTTTCCGTGAACCGTTCCGCCATCGCCGCCGCATTTTTGACGACCCTGCTCTGATATTCGCGGAATGCGGGCGAGAGCGCCTCCTTGAATGCGACCGCCTTCGCCGCGATCACATGCATCAGAGGTCCTCCCTGCGTGCCCGGGAAGATCGCCTTGTCGATCGCCTTCGCATACTTCTCCTTGCACATGATGACGCCGCCGCGGGGACCGCGGAGGGTCTTGTGGGTGGTGGAGGTCACAAAATCCGCATACGGGACGGGATTGGGGTGGAGCCCCGCCGCGATCAGCCCCGCGATGTGGGCGATGTCGACCATCATGTACGCCCCAGCCCTGTCGCAGATCTCGCGGATGCGGGCGAAGTCGATCGTGCGGGGATAGGCGCTCGCGCCCGAGACGATGAGCTTGGGACGGCAGCCGAGGGCGATCCGCTCCATCTCGTCGTAGTCGATCCGCTCCGTCTCCCGCGAGACGCCGTAAGAGACGGTCTTGAAATAGTTGCCCGAGATGTTCGCGGGGGAGCCGTGCGTGAGATGTCCGCCGTGGCTGAGATCCATGCCCATGATCGTATCGCCGGGCTTCAATACCGCAAAATAGACGGCGAAATTCGCCTGCGCGCCGCTGTGGGGCTGGACGTTGCAGTGCTCGCAGCCGAACAGCTCCTTGAGCCGCCCGCGGGCGAGCTCCTCGGCGCGGTCGACGAATTCGCAGCCGCCGTAATAGCGTTTCCCGGGATACCCCTCGGCATATTTGTTCGTGAGATGGCTCCCCATTGCCGCCATCACGGCGGGGGAAACGATGTTCTCGCTCGCAATCAGTTCGAGGTTCCCCCTCTGGCGTGCCAGCTCCCGCTCCATCGCCTCGGCGATCTCCGGGTCGGTTTTGCGGATACTGCTCAGATCGATCATATGCGTTCGCTCCCTGTCTCCTTTTCCGCCATTATACCACAGCCGTGCGCCCCTTTGCAACTGTTTGGAGATATCTGCCGCACGGCAAGGGGGCGCCCCCTTATCCTCCCCGTCCGAAAGTCAGCCGCCGTAAATCCCCGCGTCCTTCGCGATGGCGACGAGCTCCTTCAGTTCCTCCTTGTAGAGGTCTTTCGCAAGATAGTCCTTCATGCCCTCGAGGCGGCTCAGCACCCCGGCGAGGCTCGCCGTCCCCCTGAACTCGGACCGACGCAGAATGAGCCCGAACTCCGCAACGCAGGCGATGAAGGAGACGTCTTCGCTCTCCGCCGCGGTATTGAGGACCTCCGCCGTGACGCTCTTTGCCGCCTCCCCGTCCCCCGCCGAGCGGTAACGGATCTCCACCGTGGCGAGCGTATCTCCCCCCGCGATATCTTCGCAAAGTTCCGTCTCATAGACGGCGGTCACGCACAGGTTGCTGCCGATCTCCCCCGCGTCCTTTTCGGGATCGTTGAAGTCGTCTTCGGACAGAAGTTTCATGTCATAGCCGAGGAGGCGGTACTTCGAGACCTTTTCGGGGTCGAACTTCACGCCCGCCTTGGCGTCCTTTGCGACGGTGACGAGCGTGCCCGAAAGTTCCTCGCAGAGCACCTTCTCCGCCTCGCGCGGGGTATCGATATAGGCGTAGTTGCCGTTCCCGCTGAGGGCGAGCTCCTGCATGATGTCGTCGCGCATGTTCCCGATGCCGAACCCCAAAACGGAGAGATAGACGCCACTTGCCGCCTTCTCCGAAATGAACGTCTTGAGCGCCTCCGTGCTCCGGATCCCGACGTTGAAATCGCCGTCCGTCATCAGAATGACGCGGTTATTGCCGTCCTCGGAGCGGTAACGCTCCGCATGTTGATAGGCGAGCTCCAGCCCGCCCGAACCGTTCGTGTAACCGTTCGCGTTGAGCGCCAGCACCCTATGGCCGATCTCCGTCTTGCCCGCTTCGTCCGCGAGAGTGGGTTCGAGCACCGTCTCCACCCTGCTCGCATAGCTGACGATACTCACCGCGTCCCTCTCCGTGAGCCCCTCCACGAGCTTCAGAATGCCCGTCTTGACGAGGTCGAGACAGGTCGTGCCCTCGAGCCCCGCGACCCGCGCCGCCATGGACCCCGAGAGATCCACGAGGAACACATAGTTGTTCCGCTCCGCCTCGATCTTGCGCTCCGCCGTGCGGATCCCCACTGTGACGAGCTTGTGCGCCTCGTTCCAGGGACAGTCCGAAAGATAGGCGGTCACGCCGACTTCCTCCGCGGGCGCGGGATAGCCGTAGCTGAAATAGTTGATGAGCTCCTCCGTGCGCACGGAATCGGGCGCGACCGTGTAGCCGTTGCGCAGCTGCGCGCGCACCTGAGAGTAGCTTGCCGTGTTGCGGTCGAGGGAGAAATAGCTCTCCGCCTGTTCCTTCGTATCGTGGAATCCCTGCTCGACGATGCTGCCGTAGTGGAAGGAGGGCCCCGTCATTCCCCCCGCCTCCGTACCGCCGGGCGCGTCCGGCGCCCACGGCTCCGAATCGCTGCCGGCCGCGCCCGAATTGCCGTCGGAGCCGTGCTGAGCGCCTCCACAGGCGGAAAATCCGATACATGCCGCTGCAAACAGCGCACAGATCGCAAAATAATGTTTCTTCATGACATTGCCTCCTTGCGTCTCTTCTGCACATACAACGAACGGGGGCGCGGGTTTGTCCCGCGGGGGCGGCGGAATTTTTTTATTCCGTGAGAAGTTTCACAAGAAGCCCGAGGGCGTCCGCGTTGTGGGAGATCATCGAGACGTAGTACGTTTCCCCCCTCGTGAGAAGGGCGCGGGAGACGTACTCGCCGCCGATATACTCCGCCTCATAGCGGTATCCGTCCCTGGACATAGGCAGATCGGCGTAGTCTTCCAGCTCCTCCGCGAGGTACTTCCCCGCCGAGAGGTCGACATAGACCGTCGCCTTCAGTTTCGTCATGCCGTTCCAATAGCCGAGCTCCGCAGAGAGGAGAACGTCTTCCCCGCCCGCACGGTAGACGGTATACTGGGCGGAGGCGTTTTGGGCGGCGGAAAAGCGGCGGAAGGGAAGGACGGCGCTGCCGCAGCGGGATTCGAGCTCGGAATATCCCGCGCTCTCGGCGGTCGCCGAGAGGAGGGAAAAGTGTTCGGGCGCAGACGGGCTCTCCCCGGCGGGAGGATGATCCGAGCCGGACGGGGCCTCGAGGTCGGGAGCCCCGAACGGGAGCAGAAGGAAGGCCAGCGCGACGGCAAACAAAAGACATGCGGCGGCAGAGACGGCCAGAGTCCATACTTTCCGTCTCTTTTCCGCGCGCCGTCTTTCCTCCGTGCGCGCCTCTGTGAGCGCCGCCTTCGCCGCGGACAGATCGACTTGCGGCAGATCGCCGCCGCCCGTGTACCGCTCGAATGCGCGTTCGATTTTCTCGTCCTTTTCCATCTCCGACATTACAACGAATTCACTCCCCTTTTTGTCCCATGCGGAGCTCCCCCTTCAGGGCTTCCTCCGCCTTTTTCAGCTCCCGCGCCGCCGCGGACTTGCTCATGCCCGTCTCCCCCGCGATCTCCCGCACGGTGAGATCGAGATAGTAGCGGAGATAGATCAGCCGCCGTTCCCCCTCCGTGAGCTTTGAGAGCGCCTCCTCGAGGGCGAGCGCCTCCTCCCTGCGCTCCGCCGAATAGCGGTCGTCGGTGAGGCGGAAACAGGCGTCGATGTCCTCCGTCGCCGTGCGCTTGTTCCTGCGGAGGAAGTCGAGCGCCGTGTTGCGGGCGATGCGCATGATCCAGGCATAGCCGTTGGTGCCCTCCCGGAAGCTCCCCGCGGCGCGGGCGATCTTGAGAAAACACTCCTGCACGACGTCCTCGGCGTCTGCGGTGTTCCGCACGATCCCGCGGGCGAGGGCGAACATCCGCCGTCCCGCGAGCAGAAGGATCCCGTCGAGCGCGCTGCCGTCGCCGCGCTTCAGCGCGGCAATGAGACGGTTGAGTTGTTCCAGTTCTTCGGGCGGCAACGGTCTCCTCCTCGTTTTTTCCGATTATATCACAGCGGCGGATATTTTGCAAGCGAAGCAGGCGCCGCCGCGGACAAGCTGTCCGCGGCGGCGCCCGAAAGGATCTCTCAAAGATTTTCGCTCAAAAAGGCGCGCATCTGCTCCTCGGGCAGAAAGCCGAGGTTGTGCGTCTTGACCTGTCCGTCCGCAAAGAGAAAGACGTCGGGAATGGAGAAGATCCCGAGAGACGCCGCAAGGTCGCCGTTTTCGTCGACGTTCACCTTGACGAACTCCGCCCTCCCCGCGAATTCCTCCGAAAGTTTCTCCATGACGGGCGCAAGCATGCGGCAGGGACCGCACCATGCCGCCCAAAAATCGCAGACGACCGTCTTCCCGCTCCCGACAAGTTCATCGAGCTCCCGCCCGGATAGTTCCTTTACCATTGTTTCACCTCCCGAAAATATCTTGCGCAACGCTTCGCAGATCAAACGTCCTGCTTCGCTTTAAGGTACTCGGCGAGCTGCGGAAACGCGACCCGCTCGGAGGAGGAGGTGTGCATATCCTTGACCTCCGCCTCTCCCGCCGCAAGTTCCGCCTCTCCGATCACGGCGACGAACCGTGCGCCGAGTTTATCCGCATACTTGAACTGTGCCTTCACCGAACGGTCGAGAAGATCGGTCTCGCAGGCGAGCCCCTCCCTCCGCAGCTCCTCCGCGAGCAGGAACGCCTTCTTGCGGGAGGCGGGATCGAGCCCGGCGAGATAGCAATCCGTTGCGGACGCTTCGGGGAGCGCGGCCCCCTCCGCCTCGAGGACCATGAGGAGCCGCTCGATGCCGGCGGCGAATCCGACCGCCGGGGTGGGCTTTGCGTCCATCTGGGCGAGCAGACCGTCGTATCCCCCCCCGCCGAGCACCGTGCCCTGCGCCCCCGCCGCCTCCGAGGTGAACTCGAACACCGTGCGGCTGTAGTAATCGAGCCCGCGCACGATGGACGGATCGACGGTATAGGCGATCCCCGCCTCGTCGAGGAGGGCGCATACCGTCCCGAAATGCTCGCGGCATTCCCCGCAGAGGAAGTCGAGCATCTTCGGCGCGCCCGCGGTGTACGCCTTGCACCCTTCGACCTTGCAGTCGAGCATGCGCATCGGGTTTTTCTCGAAACGGGCGTTGCAGTCGGGGCACATTTCCGCAAGATGGGGGCGGAAATACTCCTTCAACGCCTCGTGATATTGCTTGCGGCAGGCGGGGCAGCCGATCGAGTTGATCCTGAGCGTCACCTGTCTGAGCCCCAAATTTTTGAGAAAGGCGTCCGCGAAGCAGATGGTCTCCGCGTCCGCTGCGGGCGACGCCGCCCCGTAGAGCTCCGCGCCGAACTGGTGGAACTCGCGCAGTCTCCCCGCCTGCGGCCGTTCGTAGCGGAAGGCGGAGATGAGGTAGTACGCCTTGAAGGGCATCACGCCCCCCTGCAGGCCGTTCTCGACGAAGGCGCGCGCGACCCCCGCCGTTCCCTCCGGGCGGAGGGTGACCGACCGGCCTCCCTTGTCGAGGAAGGTGTACATTTCCTTGCCGACGACGTCCGTCGTCTCGCCCACGCCGCGGCGGAAGAGCTCGGTATGTTCGAAGACGGGGGTGCGGATCTCGCGATAGCCGTAGCCCTCGGCGGTGATCCGCGCGATGTCTTCGATGAATTGCCACTTGTGTACATTTGCGGGGAGGATATCCTTCGTCCCCTTGGGGATATTGATCATAGTTTCTCCTTTTCGTTCGGCCGCCCTTTCCGCGTCCTCTTTGCACGCCTCCGCCGAGTCTGCCTTTACACGCTTCCAAACGCTCTCTTTGTGCGCCTCCGCCGAGTCTGCCTTTACACGCTTCCAAACGCTCTCTTTGTGCGCCTCCGACAGCCGCCTCTCACGTCATTCCGACGACCGAAGGGAGGAGGAATCTGAGGCCGAGATTTCTCGCATGCGTTCGAAATGACGTATAGGGCGCGCGGGGCAGAATGACGTATTGGGAATGCTTCCGCCCTTCTCAAATAATGTTCCGCGAGCAGAACCACGTTTCTGCGTTCCCAAAATTACTGCGCGGAGCAGGGTTCCCCTGCGGCAGCGCACTCAATTTGCCGCATACCTGCGGCTTGTTGTCCGATGAAACGAACGAGAGGGCCATGAAAGTTAAGGCGCGGAGGCACGTTTCCTCGAACGATTCTTTACGAAGCGAGCAAAGCGAGCCTCTACGCGGCAAGCCGGGCGCGCGAGCAAAAAATCGTTCGAAACATTACAATACGTATTTCTTCAAATCTCTGTCCTTGGTGATCTTCGAGAGGTGATCTTCGACGTATTTGCGGTCGATCTCGACCGTGACGACGGGGTAATCGCCGCCGCCGGCGTTATAAGAGATGTCTTCGAGCAGATATTCCATGACGGTATGCAGCCGACGGGCGCCGATGTCCTCGCTCGTGAGGTTGATCTCCTCGGAGATCTCCGCGATCGCCTCGATCGCGTCCGGCGTGAACTTCAAATCGATATTGTCGACCGCAAGCAGAACCGCATACTGCTGGGTGAGGGAATGCTCGGTATTCGTGAGGATGTTGACGAAATCCTCCTTCGTGAGGGAGCTGAGCTCGACGGAGACGGGGAATCTGCCCTGAAGCTCGGGGATGAGATCCTCCACCCGCGCGACGTGGAAGGCGCCGGCGGCGATGAACAGCATATAATCCGTCTTGACGGCGCCGTACTTCGTCATGACGGTCGATCCCTCGACGATGGGAAGGATGTCCCGCTGGACTCCCTCGCGCGAGACGTCCGCGCCCGAGGTGTTTTCCTTGCCCGCGATCTTGTCGATCTCGTCGATGAAGATAATCCCGTCGTTTTCGGCACGTCTCAACGCCTCGTCCTTCACCGCGTCGTCGTCGATGAGCTTGTCGCTCTCCTCGGCGATATAAAACTTCATCGCCTCTTTTACGGTGATCTTGCGTTTTTTCTTGCGTTGGGGAAGCATTTCGCCGAAGATGGAGCCGAGGTTGATCGCCGCGCCGCCCGGGATGAGTTCCATGTTCTTGGGCTCGTCTTTGATCTCCGTCTCGATAACGAGATTATCGAAGACGCCCTTGCGGAGAGATTCGAGCAAATTGGCTTCGAAGAGCTCGTACGGGGTCTCGCCCCTGTCCGCTCTTTTGAGCTCGGCGAGAAGTTTCACCATCTTCTTTTCTGCAACGTCGGTCGCCTTTACGGCGACCTCGGCGGTCTTTTCGTCCTTGACGAGACGGAATGCGCATTCCACGAGGTCACGCACCATGCCCTCTACATCCTTGCCGACGTAGCCGACCTCGGTGTACTTCGTCGCCTCCACCTTGATGAAGGGCGCCTTGACGAGTTTTGCGAGGCGGCGGGCGATCTCCGTCTTGCCCACGCCCGTGGGACCCTTCATGATGATATTCTTGGGGGTGATCTCCTCCCTCAGTTCGGGGGAGAGCTGCGCCCGTCTGTAACGGTTGCGGAGAGCGATGGCGACGGCTTTTTTGGCTTCGTCCTGCCCGATGATGTGTTTATTGAGTTCGTTTACGATTTGTTTGGGTGAAAGATCCATCATACCACCTCGCAAATTATATGGTCGTTGGTGAAAACGCAAATTTCGCTGGCGATCTTCAGCGATTTGCGCGCGATCTCCTCGGCGGAAAAGTCGGTATTCTGAGCGAGGGCGCGGGCTGCCGCAAGCGCGTAGTTGCCGCCGCTCCCAATGGCGCAGATGCCCTCGTCGGGTTCGATGACCTCCCCCGTGCCCGAGAGAATGAGAAGCGTGTCTTTATCGGCGGTGATCATCATGGCGTCGAGCTTTCTGCCGATCTTGTCCGAGCGCCACAGGTCCGCAAGTTCCACCGCCGAGCGCATGAGATTGCCCGCAAATTTGTTGAGCATCCCCTCGAAGCGCTCGGAGAGGGAGAAGGCGTCCGTCACGCTCCCCGCAAAGCCCAGAATGACTTTGCCGCCGTAAATTCTGCGCACCTTTATGGCGCTGTTTTTGAAGACGACGCTCTCGCCCATGGTGACTTGCCCGTCGCCCGCGATCGCAGTGACGCCGTCCTTTTTCACGGCGCAGATCGTGGTTCCTCTGAATTCCATATGATTCTCCTTATCTTCGCGCCCGAAAGCGCAGGGAATTTTTTTATATATACCCCGTTTTTGCCGCGCCGAAACGCAGGCAAAAGGCTAAATTTGCGAATAGGCTTTGAATTTTTCGATTTCGGCAAGGGCGCGCTCCGCCATTTGGCGCCGCTTTTCCTTTTTCTCGCGCACGTCGAGCGGGCGGAGGATCCCGTAATTCGCATTCATCGGTTCGAAATATTTGTTGGGGGTCGCAACGTAGCGGGAGAGCGCCCCGCACACAGAGGTGTCCTCGGGCACATAGGGGTCTCTTCCGTTCAGAGCGTTCCAGACATGAACGGCGGCAAGAAGCCCCGACGCCGCACTCTCCACATACCCCTCTACGCCCGTGATCTGCCCCGCAAAATACAATCCGTGTTGCATTTTTACCGAAAAATCGGCATTCAGCACCTCGGGCGCGTTGAGGTAGGAATTGCGGTGCATCACGCCGTAGCGCAAAAACTCGGCGTCTTTAAGGGCGGGAATGAGGGAAAAGACCCGCTTCTGCTCCCCGAATTTGAGGTTGGTCTGGCAGCCGACGAGCCCGTACATCGTCCCCTCCGCGTTTTCCTTTCTGAGCTGAAGCGCGGCATAGGGGCGCCTTCCCTCCCCGTCGGAGAGCCCCACGGGCTTAAAAGTGCCGAAGCGCAGGGTGTCTCTCCCCCGCGCCGCCATCACTTCGACGGGCATGCACCCCTCGAATATCTCGTTTTTTTCGAATGTATGCGGTTTTGCGCGCTCCGCACCGATCAACTCGCGCACGAAGAGTTCGTACTCCTCCTTGGTGAGCGGGCAGTTGAGGTAGTCCCCCGTGCCGTTTCCGTAGCGGTCTGCGGGAAAGGCGTGCGCCATATCGACGCTCTCCGCCGACACGATGGGCGCCGACGCGTCGAAAAAGTGCTGGGAGCCGAATTTTTCTTCGATGTCCTTCATGAGCGCGTCCGAAGTGAGCGGTCCCGTCGCAACGATTCCCGTCTCGGGCAGGGCGCATACTTCCTCGCACGTAACGGTAATATGCTTACATGCGCAGATGCGCTCGGTGACATATGCCGAAAATTTCCCGCGATCGACGGCGAGCGCGCCGCCCGCAGGCACGCGGGAGACCTCCGCCGCCCGCATGGTGAGCGAGCCGAGCCGCCGCATCTCCTCTTTCAGAAGTCCGCAGGCGTTGCCGAAAACGTCGTCGCTCTTCAAGGAATTGGAGCAGACGAGTTCGCCGAAATTTTCGCTCTCATGCGCGGGGGTGAACTTTTTCGGCTTCATTTCCACGAGCTCCACTTCCACCCCGCGGCTGCCCAAAAAGTACGCCGCCTCGCTGCCCGCAAGCCCCGCGC
>CANPZH010000015.1 GCA_947589335.1 uncultured Clostridia bacterium
TGCACGAGCAGGCAGCTCCTCGATGGGCTCTCCCAAGCGGAGCAAGCGGAGGTCGACGCCGTCATCGACGGGCACAGCCACACCGTGGAGGAGGAGGTGTTTCCCTCACCGCAGGGGGGCGAAAACGGGCAACAGCGGGCAAAATCCATTCCCATTCTCCAGACCGGGGTCAACTTCGCGGGGCTCGGGAAGCTCACCCTCACCTTCCGCGACGGGACCGACGGCACAAGCGTCTCTGCCGAGGGCGAGGTGCTCGACTACGATGCCGCGATGAACTATCCCCTCACCGAGGCGGGGCAGCAAAAGGCGAACAAAGTCCAAGAGACGCTCGACGCCGTCAAACTCCAGCAGGACGAGATCCTGGGCGAGTTCCTCTGCAAGCTCGACCATCCCCTCTTCGGCGGCTACATCTGCCATGACTATGTGGAATCGCGCATCGTCGAGACCGCCTACGGCGACTTCGTCACCGACGCCTTCCGCCACTATGCCGAGGAATTCGCAAAGCAGAACGATCTGCAGTCCGGGATCCCCGTGATCGCCGTCGAAAACGGCGGCGGGATCTCCCAGAGCCTGCCGACCTGGCACTCGGACGGCACGGACGTCACCGTCGGCGACGTGATGAACGCCTTCAACCACGGGAATCTTGTCGAAGTATTGCTCGTCTCCCCCGCGGAGCTCTTCGCCGCCCTCGAGAAGGGACTCGTGACGACGGGACAGGACGAGACGGGACGCCTCCTCTGCGAGAAGGCGAGCGGCTCCTTCCTGCAGGTGAGCGGATTCTCCTACACCTACGACCCCGCGGGCAAGACGGGGAGCAAGGTCGTGGAGGTGAAACTCGCGGACGGGACCCTTCTCGACCGCAACGACAGCGAGAACAAGCTGTTGCTCGCGACGAACAACTTTGTCTCCTCCTCCTTTGCAAAGGCGGAGAAGCTCGGCGAGCTCGGCGGCGAGGACATGATCGTCATAGACTATCTGACCCTGCTCACCGACGGCACGAGCGGCGTCCTCGACTATGACTGCGCCTATGACCGCATTCTGATCGCAAACGATAAATCTCCCGAGAGCTACACGGTGAGACTCCGCGTGACGGACGGAGAGGGAGCGTACGGGAATGCCAAGTTCCGCCTCTCCGTCGACGGCGGCGAAGAGCAGGAGGTCACGACCGACGCAGACGGATATCTCACCCTGACCCTCTCCAAGGGCGCGCACGTCATGAAACTTGCGGAGTCGGACAACTTCGTCTATGTGAACAACTATTCGGGCACGGGCACCGCAGTCACCAAAGAAGGGTATTTCCTGTTCGAATTTTCCGTCCCCCATAGCGCCGATGGATCCGATCACGCATAAACCCTCCGCGGAGCTTTGACGACCGTCGCTCTTTACGTCATTCCGACGACCGTAGGGAGGAGGAATCTGAGGCTGAGATTTCTCACATACGTTCGAAATGACGTAAAAAGAACTCCGCTACTTCGCGCCGCTGGCGCTCGTGCCGCGCTTAGAGAATCAGAACTGCGGACGGGCGGAATGACGTATAGGGCGCGCGGGGCGAAATGACGTTCTTTTTACGTCATGTTGAGCGCAGTCGAAACATGGACCGCATTATTACAAGGTGCGATTCTTCGACACGCGCATTCTGCGCGGCTACTTCGCGCTCCGCGCTCGTGCCGCGCTTAGAGAATCAGAACTTCACGCGGGACAGTATGACGGAATTGAGATTCCTCACATGCGTTCGGAATGACATTAAGCGCGATACTTCGACTCCGCTACGCTCCGCTCAGTATGACGTGATTAAGAATGCTTCTTTGCTTCCCAAATTACTGCGCGTTGGAAAACCACGCTTTTCCATAAGCGCACTGCATTTGCGCGATACCTCGCGCTTGTTGTCCGTAAAAGCGATTTTCGGAGCAAACCCTGTTTATGTACGAGGAAAGTTCGCTCGCAAATTTCTTTGCCCTCAGTATGCCCCGCAGGGTGTCCTGAATAAAGAAATTTGCGAAAAAAACCGCCCGAGGCTTTGCCTCGGGCGGTTCGTCTTTCAGATCAAGTTCAGTACATTTTTCAGACCAATTCGATGATCGCGGTCTCGGAAGCGTCGCCGCGGCGCTGGCCGAGGAGATAGATCCTCGTGTATCCGCCGCCCTGGCCGAGCTCCTCTTTCCGCTGCGCGTACTTGGGTGCGATCTCGTTGAAGAGCTTTTCGACGAGCGGATGCTGGATCTGCTCGGTGCGCTTCTTGTAGTCCTTCTTGCTCTCGCCGAATTCCTTGATCTCCTGCAGATCGTAGGTCTTCGCCATGATGGCACGGCGGGCAGCGAGCTTTCTGGGACCGTCTTTGACGGAGGTCGTCTTGACGTCTTTGCCCTTCTTGTCCTTGATCACGACATCGTATTCCACCACGTCGTCATAGGTGTTCACCGCCTTCGTGATGAGCTTCTCAACGTAGGACTGAAGTTCCTTCGCGCGAGCAGCGGTCGTCTCGATCTTTCCGTACCAAAGGAGCTGAGAAGCCTGACCTCTCAAAAGCGCAATTCTCTGTTTGGTTGTCTTTCCCAATTTACCCGGCATTTTTTAATCCTCCTTTTTTTCCAGCGAAAGACCGTACGCTTCGAGCTTCTGAATCACTTCGTCGAGGGACTTCTTGCCGAGGTTGCGGACCTTGAGCATCTCGTCCTCCGTCTTGGAAATGAGGTCTTCCACGGTATGAATGTTCGCTCTCTTCAGACAGTTGTAGGAACGGACGGAAAAGTCCATGTCCTCGATCTTCATCGAGAGAATCTGTTGTTGTTTGTCGTCATCCGTCTTGACGAGGATGTCCATATCCTTGATCGTGTCGGAGAGATTGACGAACAGGTTGATGTGATCCTGCATGATCTTGGCGGCGAGCGAGACGATCTCTTTCCCCGAGAAGGTGCCGTCCGTCCAGACCTCGATCGTCAGTCTGTCATAGTCTATATTCTGTCCCACGCGCGCCGGTTCCACGTTGTAGTTGACCTTCTGGACGGGCGTATAGATGGAATCGATGGGAATATAGTCGATGATGGGCTGCTTGTTGTCTTTTGCGGGCTTATAGCCCCTGCCTCTGCCGATCGTGATCTCCATATCGATCTTGCCGCCTTCGTCGACCGTGCAGATATATTGGTCGGAATTGACGATCTCCACTTCCGCATCCTGCGAGATGTCTTTTGCCCGAATGACCGCGGGACCCTCTTTGCAGAGGCGCAGCGTCTTGGTGTAATCCCTGTCGGTGATCTTCGTCTTGATCGCGAGCAGCTTCAAATTCAGAATGATCTCGGTGACGTCTTCCTTCACTCCGGGAATGGCGGAGAACTCGTGTTTGACGGTCCCGTCCATGAATTTGATCCCCTGCGCGGCAGCGCCGGGCAACGCCGACAGCAAAATTCTTCTCAGACAGTTGCCTATCGTAAGACCGAAACCCTTCTCGAGCGGTTCCACGACGATCTTCGCGTACGATTTCTCTTCGTTTTCCGTGACCTCGATCTTGGGCATATCCATTTCGATCATAAAGTTACCCTCCTTGATATATATTCAATATTACTTGGAGTACAATTCGACAATCATATGCTCTGCAATCTGGCTGTCAACGTCCTCGCGGGTCGGGAGCGCAATGATCTTGCCTTCCAGCTTCTCGGGATCGAATTCCAGCCACTTGGGCATATTCGCAACCTTCATCGTTTTGATTTGTTCAAAGAATTTGTTGTCTTTGCGGTTTTCCTTGACTGCGATCACATCGCCCGCTTTCACGATATAGGAGGGAACGTTGACCGTTCTGCCGTTGACCATGAAGTGGGAATGGTTCACAAGCTGTCTTGCCTGCGTGCGCGACGCGCCGACGCCCATGCGGTAGATGACGTTGTCGAGGCGGCGTTCGAGCAGGGAGAGCATGTTCTCGCCCGTGATGCCCTTCATCTTGTCCGCCATCTCGTAGTAATGACGGAACTGACCCTCGTTCACGCCGTAAATGCGCTTGGTCTTCTGCTTCTCGCGGAGCTGTTGGCCGTATTCGGATACCTTCCTTCTCACGGCGCTGGGCGCCTTTCCGGGAGGCGTGGGGCGCTTGTTGAAGGGGCACTTCTCCATGTAGCACTTCTCTCCCTTCAGGAAGAGTTTGCCGCCCTCTCTTCTGCAAAGTTTACATTTTGCGTCTCTGTATACTGCCATTTCCTTCTCTCCTTAAACTCTTCTGCGCTTGGGCGGTCTGCAACCGTTGTGCGGGATGGGCGAGACATCGGAGATGAGCGTGACCTGCAGCTCGCAGTTCGCGAGCGCACGGATCGCAGACTCTCTGCCCGCGCCGGGACCCTTGACGTACACCTCGACCGAACGGAGACCGTGCTCCTTCGCGGCCTTCGCAGCCGTCTCGGTCGCCATCTGCGCGGCAAAAGGCGTGCCCTTCCTCGAACCCTTGAAGCCGAGAGAGCCCGCGCTCGACCACGAGATCGCGTTTCCGCTCATATCGGTGATCGTCACCAGCGTGTTGTTGAAGGTGGACTGAATATGAACTTGTCCTTTGTCGATTTTTTTCAGCTCTTTGCGCTTGCCGCGCGCAGCTGTTCTTCTCTTTTCAGCCATTCTGACGCCTCCTTACTTCTTCTTGTTCGCCACGGTACGGCGGGGACCCTTCCTCGTTCTCGCGTTGCGCTTGGTGCTCTGGCCGCGCACGGGAAGACCCTTTCTGTGACGGACGCCGCGATAGCATCCGATCTCCATCAGACGCTTGATATTGAGGCTGACCTGTCCTCTGAGTTCGCCCTCCACGACGAGGTGGTGGTCGATATATTCTCTCAACTTGGAAACGTCGGTCTCGTCGAGATCTTTCACTCTCGTGTCGGGGTTGATCCCCGTCGCCGCGAGGATCTGCTTCGACGTCGAAAGACCGATTCCGTAAATGTAGGTGAGTCCGATTTCAACCCGTTTCTCTCTGGGTAAATCCACACCGGCAATACGTGCCATTGAAAATCTCCTTTCCTTTGGATTTGTTATTTTTTTGATCTATTTCGACGGATCCCGGAGGGAAACAGTGGAAAATATTTCCCGCGGGGACCCCTTGTTTTCGGCTTCAAAGCGCAAAGCAAGCCGAGTTTCCGCACTTTATCCGTGCGGAAATCAGCTCAGATCGCATATTCGGTACGGCTTCCCCGGCAGACCGCCGGACGGGAGATCCCCCTCAAAGCCGTGACTGTGATTATAACACAATTTTTCAACTGTGTCAAGCGTTTTTTAACCCTGTCTTTGCTTATGGCTCTTGTTTTTGGAACAGATCACCATCACTTTCCCGTTTCTCTTGATCACCTTGCACTTATCGCACATGGGTTTGACGGAAGGACGTACTTTCATTTTCGTTTACCTCTCGAATTTAATGCCGTTTCCGGCGGAATAATATTGTGGAGCCCTTGCTACGCCCCGCACGCTACGCCAAGGAGCTTCTCCAATCACTGCGCGGCGCGCCGCTTGCGGCAAGCCGCAAACAAGCAGGAAATCGCGCGAACTCAGTTCTTGCTTCTCCAGGTGATTCTGCCCTTTGTGAGATCGTAAGGGCTCATTTCGAGTTTGACGGCGTCGCCCTCGATGATGCGGATATAGTTCATTCTCAGTTTTCCCGAGATATAGGCGGTGATCACGTGCCCGTTGGAAAGCCGCACCTTGAAGGTCGCGTTCGGGAGCGCTTCGATCACTCTGCCCTCTGTCTCTATGACGTCGTCCTTGGACATGTTCTCTCCTCTATAAAGTCAAAATTTCCACGCCTTCGTCACGGATGACGACCGTATTCTCGTAGTGCGCCGCGGGCTTTCCGTCCGCGGTGACTGCCGTCCAGCCGTCGTCCGATACGCGGACGCGCCATCCGCCTGCCGCGATCATCGGTTCGATGCAGATCACCGTGCCCGCACGGAGCCTGACGCCCGTGCCCTTTCTCCCGAAGTTGGGGACGGAGGGATCTTCGTGCATCTCTCTGCCGATCCCGTGCCCGGTGTAGGCGCGGATGACGGAGAAGCCGTTTCCCTCGGCATGCTGCTGCACTCTGTACCCGATGTCGTAGAGGGGCGTGCCCGCTTTCAGACCTTCGACCGCCTTGAAAAAGCACTCTTCGGTGACGCGCACCAATTTCTCTTTTTCGGGGCCGACCTCTCCGATGCGGAAGGTCCTGCACCCGTCGCCGTGAAAACCGTTTTTATAGGCGCACAGATCGACGCTGACGATATCCCCCTCCCGGAGCACGCGGTCGCCCGGGATCCCGTGCACGACCACCTCGTTGACCGAGACGCATGCGGAGGCGGGATAGCCGTAATAGCCGAGGCAGCTCGGCTCCGCGCCGCTCGCCTTGATGAAATCGTACACGAGAGCGTCGACTTCCTTCGTCGTCATGCCCGCACGGATGCGTTCCCCGACGAAGGAGAGACAGTCCCGCACGATCCCGCAGGGTTCGCGCAGAAGCCCGATCTCCTCCTCTGTCTTGACGGAGATCATGCGAGTTTGTCGAGGACGGCCTTCACCTCCTCGAAGAGCGCCTCAGCGGGCGCCTCCGAACCGGTGAAGTTGAGAATGATGCCCTTGCGGGTATAATAGTCGATGAGCGGTGCGGTCTGCTCGTTGTAGACGGCAAGACGCGCGCCCACCGTTTCGGGGTTGTCGTCCTTCCTCTGGTAGAGCTCGCCGCCGCAGCGGGCGCAGGTCGTCTTTCCGCCGAGCGTGGAGACGTGATAGCTCTCTCCGCACTCCCTGCATACCCTTCTGCCGCACAGACGGTCCATGAGGAGAGCATGGTCGATGTTGATGTTGACCACGCCGTCGATGTGGGCGAACTTGTCGAGCTCTTCCGCCTGGAAGAGATTGCGGGGGAAGCCGTCGAGGAGATACCCCTTCTTGCAGTCCTCCCACGTGAGCCTGTCGCGCACGATCGCGCAGGTGACCTCATCCGGGACGAGCTCGCCCTTGTCGGTGTACGACTTCGCGAGCAGCCCGATCTCGGTGCCCGCTTTGATGTTCGCGCGGAAGATATCTCCCGTCGAGATATGGACGAGCCCGTAGCGGTCGGCGATCTTGGTCGCCTGGGTGCCTTTGCCTGCGCCGGGTGCGCCGAGTAGGATCAAATTCATAATGTTCCCCCTTATCTTTCCTTTTTCTGTCTGCGCCAGCGCAAGCGATGGCATTCAAGCGGCTTTTTCCGCGGAGACCGTTATTTCAGGAATCCCTTGTAGTTCTTCATCATGATCTGCGACTGCAGCTGCTTGTCAAACTCGAGCGCAACGGACACGACGATGAGGATACCGGTCGTGGAGAACGCGTTGAGGAGCGAGCTGTCCTGCGTGGCGATACTGAAGATCAGCGAAGGGATGAACGCGACGAGCGCAAGGAAGATCGCGCCGAACAGCGTGATACGGCTGTTGATCTTCTTGAGATACTGCGCCGTGGGCTTCCCGGGACGGATACCCTGGATGAAGCCGCCGTTCTGCTGGATCGTCTTGCTGACGTCCTCGGGGTTGAACTGGATCTGCGCATAGAAGAACGAGAAGACGAAGATCAGCACGACGAGCACGATGACATACCAAGGGGTGCCGTTCGCGAAGTTCTGGGTCCACCATTCGAGCGCGCCGCTCCATGCGGGCACAAGGCTCATGATCATGGACGGGAAGGAGATGATCGCAAACGCGAAGATGAGGGGCATGACGCCGCTTCCCGTGATCTTCATGGGGATGACGGAGCTCTGTCCGCCGTACATCTTGGTCCCGCGGACCTGCTTTGCGTACTGGACGTGGATCTTGCGTTCCGCAAGGTCGACATAGACGATGCAGAAGAAGACGACGACCGCGAGCGCAAGGAATCCGAGCACTTCGAAGAGCGGGCTCATGTTGTTCGACGTGATCGATGCAAGTTTATCGATGATCGAAAGGCCTGCCGTCGAGATGATGCCGAGGAAGATGATGAGCGAGATACCGTTGCCGACGCCGTACTCGGTGATGCGCTCGCCCAGCCACATGACGAGCATTGCGCCGCCCGTGTAGATGACCGTGATATAGATGATCGCAAGCCATTGCTGGTTGAAGAACAGAGACCATCTGATCGCGTCGCTCTCGCTCATGGAGCCGAAGCCGCCCGCGAAGTTGACGATGATACCGATGGACTGCACGACCGCAAGCACGATCGTGATGATCCTCGTGATGTTGGTGATTTTCTTTCTGCCCTCTTCTCCCTGTTTCGAGAGTCTCTCGAGATAGGGAATGCCGACGGTCAGAAGTTCCATGATAATGGACGCGTTGATGTACGGTCCGATACCGAGCGCAAAGAGCGTTCCGTTCGCGAGCGCTCCGCCCGTGACGCTGCTCATCAAGGTCAAAAAGCTGTTGCCGTCGATCTCTCCGGAGAAGAGGCTCCTCGAGATCCCGGGGACGGGGATATAGCACCCGATCCGGAAGATGAGAAGGAGCAGCAACGTCATCAGGATCTTCTTTCTGATGTCCTTATTGCGAAAGGCATTTTTCAAAGTTTCAAACATGTTTTTACTCCTGTTGTCTGCCGAAGGTTGCCGCAAAATGCGGCGGGTTGCGAACCGAGGGTCACTCGACGACTTCCGCCGTCCCGCCGACCTTCTCGATCGCGGCCTTGGCGCTCTCGGAGAACTTGCTCGCCCGCACAGTCAGCGCGACGGTGAGCTCCCCGCTGCCGAGGACCTTGAGCCCGGCGTTGTTCTTCACTTCCTTCGCGAGGCCGTTCTCCAGCACAAAACCGTAGTCGACGACCGTGCCCGCGGGCACGCCTTCGAGCTGCGCAAGGTTGACGATCACATACGATTTGCCCCATCTGTTGTGGAAACCGCGCTTGGGGATCCTTCTGGCAAGAGGCATCTGTCCGCCCTCGAAACCGGGACGGACGCCGCCGCCGGAACGCGCCCACTGACCCTTATGACCCTTGCCGCTCGTCTTTCCGAGACCGGAGCCGATGCCCCTGCCCAGACGCTTCACGGAAGTTCTTGCTCCCTCTGCGGGAGATAACGTATCGATTCTCATTGCCTTCTCCTTAAACGTTCTCCACCTTGACAAGGTGCGCGACCTTCTTGAGCTTGCCCTGCAGTGCGGGGCTGTCTTCAAAGGTCTTCTCCGAACGGATCTTTCTGAGCCCGAGCGATTCGACCGTCGCCTTGACGGACTTGATTTCGCCGATCGGGCTCTTTACAAGCGTTACTTTTACCATATCGTCCTCCTTAGCCCACGATCTCTTCGACGGTCTTGCCGCGAAGGAGAGCGACCTCTTCCGCCGTCTTCAGAGAAGCAAGCCCTTCGACGGTCGCCTTCACACAGTTGACCGGGTTCTGCGTCCCGTGAGACTTGGTTCTGATATTCTTGATCCCGGCAGCCTCCATGACCGCACGCACGGGACCGCCCGCGATCACGCCGGTACCTTCCGCAGCGGGCATCATGAGGACTGCACCCCTGCCGAATTTGCCGATGATCTCGTGCGGAATCGTCGTGTCGACGATGGGAACGCGCACAAGGTTCTTCTTCGCAGCCTGCGTCGCCTTCTCGATCGCCTCGGGAACTTCCTTTGCCTTGCCCTGGCCGTATCCGACCTTGCCGTTGCCGTCGCCCACGACCACGAGCGCAGCGAATCTCATGTTCCTGCCGCCCTTGACCGTCTTGCTGACGCGGTTGATCCCGATGAGCTTCTTGATGAAGCCGTCGTCCTGTTCCTGTTTTCTCTGAGGTCTGTTTTCTCTTGCCATGTCCTTGTCTCCCTGATCAGAATTTCAGTCCGGCTTCGCGCGCGCCGTCTGCGACCGCCTTTACGCGTCCCGTATAGAGATAACCGCCGCGGTCGAACACGACCGTCTCGATCCCCTTCTCCTTGGCGCGCTGTCCCGCCGTCTGACCGACAAGCTTCGCTGCCTCCGTCTTGGTCTTCCCCGCGACCTGTTCGCGGATCGCCTTCTCGAGGGTGGAAGCGGACGCAAGGGTCACGCCCTTCACGTCGTCGATGACCTGCACGTAGATGTGATTCAGACTTCTGTAAACATTCAGACGGGGCGTCTCCGCCGTGCCCGAAATGTGCTTGCGGACGCGGGCGTGACGGCGCTGTCTGACCGAGTTTTTATCAATTTTCGTTATCATGGTTACGCTCCTTTACTTCTTGCCCTTACCCGAAGTCTTGCCTTCCTTGTGCTCGACCTGCTCGCCCTTATAGCGGATGCCGTAGCCGTGGTAGGGTTCGGGAACGCGGATCGCGCGGATGTTCGCCGCGACCTGACCGACCAAAACCTTGTCGATCCCGCTGACGGTGATCTCCGTCGCCGACGGGCAGTCGAGCTTGATGCCCTCCGTCTCCGTAAACTCGACGGGATGGGAGAAACCGACGTTGAGAACGATCTTGTTGCCCTGCTTGGCGACCTTCCAGCCGACGCCCTTGACCTCGAGGCTCTTCGTGAAGCCCTCGTGGACGCCCTTGACCATGCCCGCGATCAGGGCTCTGTAAAGCCCGTGCAGCGCGCCGGTCTCCTTCTCTTCGTTGAGCGCCGTGAGCTGGATGTGCCCGTTTTCGACTTTGACTTCGATTGCGCCTTTGATCTCGCGCGAAAGCGTGCCCTTGGGCCCTTTGACCGTGACAACATTGTTCTCGCACTTGAATTCGACGCCCGCGGGAACCGCGATACTCATTTTACCGATTCTCGACATAATTCCCTCCTATTACCAGACATAGCAGAGCACTTCTCCGCCGACATTGCGGCGCTTTGCCTGCTTATCCGTCATGATTCCCTGGTTCGTGGAGACGATCGCGATGCCGAAGCCGCCCAGCACTTTGGGCATCTCCTGCGCGCCGCTGTAAGTCCTCAGACCGGGCTTGGATACTCTCTCGAGCCCGCCGATGACCGAACGTCCGTCCGCATATTTCAGCGTCAGAACGAGCTTTCCGTTGAAATCGTCCTCAACATGTTCCACGCCGGCAACGTAGCCCTCTTCCAAAAGGATGCGGGCGATCTCCGTCTTCATCTTGGAAGCGGGGATCTCTACGGTTTCCTTTTTGACCATGAGCGCGTTCCTGATTCTTGTGAGCATATCTGCGATAGGATCCGTCATTTTTCCTGCCTCCTTACCAGCTCGATTTCTTCACGCCGGGGATCTGCCCCTTGTAGGCGAGGTTTCTGAAACAGATACGGCAGACGCCGTACTTTCTCAGGACCGCGTGAGGTCTTCCGCAGATGGAGCAACGGGTGTAGCTCCGGGTGGAAAACTTGGGTGTCTTCTGCTGTTTATTGATCATTGACTTCTTTGCCATGTTCTCTTCCTCACTTCTTGAAAGGCATTCCGAGCGCTTTCAGCAGCTCTCTCGCTTCCTCGTCCGTCTGCGCCGTCGTGACGATGCACACGTCCATACCTCTGATCTTCTCCACCTGATCGTATGTGATCTCGGGGAAGATGAGCTGCTCCTTGAGACCGACCGCATAGTTGCCCCTGCCGTCGAACGCAGTCGCGGACACGCCGCGGAAGTCGCGGACGCGGGGAAGTGCGATCGAGACAAACTTGTCGAAAAAGTCATACATCCTCGCACCGCGGAGAGTGACCTTGAGACCTACGTTCATGCCCTCTCTGAGTTTGAAGTTTGCGACCGACTTCGTCGCCTTGCAGTAGATGGGCTTCTGGCCCGTGATCTGCGCAAGCTCCTTCTCGATGATCTGCATGGACTTCTGGTTGTCCTTGATGTCGCCGAGACCGGTGTTGATGACGATCTTCTCGATCTTCGGGACCTGCATCACGGACTTGTAGCCGAACTTCTTCATGAGGTAGGGCACGACCTCTTCGCGGTACGTGACCAGCACTCTGCTCGGCTCGCGCTTCTCCGCAGTCTTCGCCGCGGGCGCCTGCTTCTTCGCCTTTGCGGACTTCTCCGCAGGGGCGGCTTTCTTTTCTGCCATATTTACTCCTTGACCGTCGGCCCTTTATTTCGCCCGTAACAGCGGACGTTCACTCGGCGGTCGTCTCCTTGTTTTCGGACTTCGCGCTGCGCTTTCTCGTTCTCTTCTTGGGCGCTTCCGTCTTCTCTTCGGCAGGTTCTGCCTTCTTGGATCTCTTTGCGTATGCCTTGTCGAGCACTGCGCCGCACTTCTTGCAGACGCGGACCCGCTTGCCGTCCGCCACGGTATGGCCGACTCTCGTCGCCTTCCCGCACTTGTCGCAGACGACCTCCACGTTCGAAACGTCGATGGGGCCCTCTTCCGTCACGATCCTGCTCGTGTCGTTGCTCTTTCTCGCCTTCTCGTGCTTGTGCACGATGTTGACGCCCTCGACAAAGACCGCATTGTTCTTCGGGCTGGTCTTCAAGACTTTGCCCTGCTTGCCCTTATATCTGCCCGTGATGACGAGCACGGTGTCGTTTACTTTGATATTCATGGTTTACAGCACCTCCGGAGCGAGGGAGATGATCCTCATGTAGTCCTTCTCTCTCAGTTCTCTCGCGATGGGTCCAAAGATACGGGTGCCCTTCGGTTGCTTCTGTGCGTCGATGATGACTGCGGCGTTGTCGTCGAAACGGATATAGGTCCCGTCCGGACGGCGGATCCCCTTCGCACTTCTGACGATGACCGCCTTCACGACTTCGCCCTTCTTGACTGCGCCGCCGGGCGTCGCCGTTCTCACGCTCGCCACGATGACGTCGCCGATGTTGCCGCTCCTTCTGAACGAACCGCCGAGAACGCGGATGCAGAAGAGCTCCTTTGCGCCGGAGTTATCAGCTGCTTTAAGCCTTGTTTGAGGTTGAATCATAGCTCATGTTCTCCTTATCCTTACTTCGCCTTCTCGACGATCTCGGCGACTCTCCAGTTCTTATCCTTCGAGAGTTTTCTCGTCTCGACGATCTTCACCTTGTCGCCCACGCCGCACTCGTTCTCTTCGTCGTGTGCCTTGAAACGCTTCGTGCGGGTGATCGTCTTCTTGTAGACGGGATGCTTGCGCTTGTCCGTCACCGCGACGACGACCGTCTTATCCATCTTGTCGGAAACAACGATCCCGACTCTCTCTTTTCTCAGATTTCTTTCCATTTTCGTCTACCTCACGCCTTTAATTCCCGCGCACGGATCTCCGTGTTCACTCTCGCGATGTCCCGCTTGCACGTTCTGATGGACAGAGGATTTTCGAGCTGTCCGGACGCGTGACGGAAACGGAGGTTGAAGAGCTCACTCTTGAGCTCTTTGAGCTTCTTATCGAGCTCGACGTCGGTCATGTTGTGAAATTCGTTCCCTTTCATCAGATTTCACCGCCTTCTGCCTTATTTTCGAGGTCGGCTTTCTTGACAAACCTGCACTTCACGGGAAGTTTGTGGCTTGCAAGACGCATTGCCTCGCGCGCGACATCCTCGGGCACGCCCGCCATTTCGAACATCACTCTGCCGGGTTTTACGACCGCGACCCAAAACTCCACCGCGCCTTTACCGGAACCCATACGGGCTTCCGCCGGGTGACGGGTGATGGGCTTGTGGGGGAAAATGTCGATCCAGACCTGCCCGCCTCTCTTGATGAAACGGGTCATTGCGATACGGGCTGCCTCGATCTGGTTGGACTTGATCCAGCCCGCCTCTTCGGCAACGAGGCCGTAGTCGCCGTATGCGACGATATTGCCCTTGTGCGCCGCGCCCTTCAGGCTGCCGCGGTGCTGTTTTCTTCTTTTGACTCTCTTCGGGATTAACATTACTTGCCTCCTTCCGCCTTCTTCGCGCTCTTCAGGACCTCGCCCTTATAGATCCAGCACTTCACGCCGATCATGCCGAAGGTCGTGTGCGCTTCCGCAAACCCGTAGTCGATGTCCGCACGGAGGGTCTGAAGGGGAATACTGCCGTCGTGGTAGTGCTCGCTTCCCGCGATCTCACGCCCGTCGAGACGGCCCGAGACCTGCATCTTGACGCCCTTGACGCCCGCGCGCATCGTTCTGCCGATCGCCTGCTTGATCGCCCTTCTGAACGCCATTCTCTTTTCGAGCTGCGCCGCGACGCTCTCTGCGACGAGCTGCGCGTCCGCGTCCACTTTGCGGATCTCGCTGACGTTGACGATGACCTGCTTCCCGCCCGTGAGCTTCGTCAGGTCCTTCTTGATGACTTCGATCTCGGCGCCCGCCTTGCCGATCAGAACGCCCGGACGGCCGGTGAAGATCGTCACGACGACCTTGCTTGCCGCCCTCTCGATGAGGATCTTGGAGATCGCAGCCGCATAGTACTTCTTCTTGAGGAAAGTACGGATGACATAGTCTTCTTTCAGATAAGCGGCAAACTCCTGCTTGTCGGCATACCACTGCGTATCCCAACCCTTGATGACGCCTACTCTGAGTCCGTGAGGATTCACTTTCTGTCCCATGTTAAATATTTCCCTCCGCTTTCTTCACATCAAGAATGACCGTAATATGGCTCGTCCTCTTCAGAATCGCATGTCCTCTGCCCTTGGAGACGGGCTGCATGCGCTTGAGGCTCGTTCCGCCGTTCGCATAGCACTCCGCAACGATGAGATCGCCGCGGTCCATGCCCTGGTTATGCTCTGCATTCGCGACCGCGCTCATGAGCACCTTCAGCGTGGGTTCCGCACCCCGTCCCGTCATATGCTCGAGAATGGCCTGCGCGGTCCGCACGTCTTTTCCGCGGATGAGATCGAGCGCCGTCCGCACCTTGTAGGGGGACACTCTGATATACTTTGCCACCGCATAAGGGCGTTTCTCTCTCTTTTCTTCCACCCTTTCTGCCTTTTTCTTCATATTTCCTGCCATGTTGCTCCTCCTTACTTCCCGGGCGCCGTCGTCTTCGCCGACGTGTGGCCGCGGAAGGTTCTCGTGGGAGCGAACTCGCCGAGCTTGCAGCCCACCATATCCTCGGTGATATATACGGGAACATGCTTCCTGCCGTCGTAAACGGCGATCGTGTGTCCCACCATCTGAGGGAAGATCGTCGAAGCTCTCGACCAAGTCTTGAGCACCTTCTTCTCGTTTGCCTCGTTCATCGCTTCGATCCTCGCGAGGAGTTTCGCTTCGACGTAAGGCCCTTTCTTAATACTTCTCGACATGTTCTATCCCTCCCTTAGTTGACTCTCTTCAAGATGAACTTGCTTGTAGGATTCTTCTTCTTTCTGGTCTTGTATCCGAGAGCGGGCTTGCCCCAAGGCGTCTCGGGACCGGCATGACCGACGGGCGATTTGCCCTCGCCGCCGCCGTGCGGGTGGTCGTTGGGGTTCATGACCGAGCCGCGGACCGTGGGACGGATGCCGAGGTATCTCGTCTTGCCTGCCTTGCCGACGCGGATGATGTCATGCTCGACATTGCCGACCTGCCCGATCGTCGCCTTGCAGACCGCGGGGATGAGCCGCATCTCGCCGGAGGGCATCTTGATCGTCGCATACTGGCCTTCGAGCGCCATGATCTGCGCGAAGATCCCCGCAGATCTTGCGACCTGTCCGCCGCGCCCGGGCTTCATCTCGATGTTGTGCACGAGCGTGCCGACGGGAATGTTCTTGAGGGGGAGCGCATTGCCGACCTTGATGTCCGCCGTCTCGCCGCTCATGACCTTGTCGCCGACGTTGAGCCCTACGGGAGAGAGGATGTATCTCTTTTCGCCGTCCGCGTACACGAGGAGCGCGATGTTCGCGCTGCGGTTGGGATCGTACTGGATGGACTTGACCGTTGCGGGAATGCTGTCTTTATTGCGCTTGAAGTCGATGATGCGGTATTTGCGCTTGTTGCCGCCGCCGATGTGGCGGACGGTGATCCTGCCTAAATTGTTTCTGCCGCCCGAATGACGCTGATCCTCGAGGAGGGCGCGCTCCGCCTTGTCCTTCGAAAGCTCCGAATAATCGGGAACCGTCATGAACCGGCGCGCTGCGGACGTGGGTTTGTATCTCTTGACTGCCATGTTGTTTCTCCTCCGATTTTACGACAACGAGTTGAAATACTCGATGGGCTTGCTGGTTTCTTTGAGCCGCACGAACGCCTTCTTGGTCGTCGGCGTGTAGCCCTGGGTCCTTCCCTGTCTCTTGAGCTTGCCGCGCTGCGTGACGGTGTTCACGCTCGCGACCTGCACATTGAACATCTGCTCGACCGCGATCTTGATCTGCGTTTTGTTCGCATTCTTCGCGACGACGAAGGTATAGCGTTTTTCCGCGATGCCGTCGTATCCCTTTTCGGTGAGGACGGGCCTTAAGATGATATCTTCGTTCATGATGCGTATGCCTCCTCGAGTTTTTTCACGGAACCCGCCGTAAGGACCACGACGG